>CAMTPA010000022.1 GCA_947074275.1 uncultured Bacteroides sp. | reverse complement strand
TCGCGACCCTAACCTTGGCAAGGTTATGCTCTACCAACTGAGCTATTTCCGCATTGCTGTTTGCGGTTGCAAAGGTAGATAAAATCTGTAAAACTCCAAACTTTCGATTCATTTTTTTTGTTACAGGTTCTACCACCTTTATGTTCCGCGCACTCAATTGTTTTGATTATCAACTCATTCTATTGCGATAGTCTTCATAAAAAAATTTCTTGTATATTACAGGCTTTTCATCTTTCGTCCACAAGGCAATGGCAGGATGATGAATGCCATTGAACATATTGGTCTTCACCATCGTGTAATGAATCATATCCTCGAACACCACTCGGTCGCCTATTTTCAGTTCACGGTCGAAGCTCCACATACCCATATAGTCGCCGCTCAAGCACGAGTTGCCACCCAAGCGATATACGTTTTTGCCTTCATTGCCGTGCTCCGCTCCACGCACCACTGGCTGATAGGGCATTTCAAGGCAATCGGGCATATGGCAAGTGAAACTAACGTTGAGAATGGCCGTTTTGATGCCACGGCTCTCCACCACATCTACCACTTCAGACAACAACACGCCCGTTTGCCACGTAAAGGCCGATCCCGGTTCTAAAATAATGTGGAGGTGAGGATGACGTTCTTTCAATCCTTTCAGCAGAGCGATAAGGTGATTGGTGTCGTAATCGGCGCGTGTCATCAAGTGTCCGCCACCCAAATTGAGCCATTTGATTTGCGGAAACCACCGAGCGAACTTCTCTTCGACGTGCTGCAACGTGCGTTCTAACTCGTAGGATGATGATTCGCAATGGCAATGACAGTGAAACCCGTCAACACCTTCGGGCAGTTCTTGGGGGAGCAAATCGGCAGTGATGCCAAAACGTGTGCCTGGCGCACAGGGGTTGTACAGTTCGGTTTCCACCTCCGAATACTCAGGATTGATGCGAATGCCACACGAGATGCTTTCGCTGTGCGCTTTTACCCGTGGATAGAAGTGAGCGTATTGCGAAAGTGAATTGAAGGTGATGTGACTGCTGCAACGCATTATTTCGTCAAATTCCTGATTGACATAAGCAGGAGAATAGGTATGCGCACGACTACCAAACTCTTCGAGTGCCAAGCGAGCCTCGTAGAGCGAACTGGCGGTAGAATGACCGATGTACTCACGAAAGATTGGGAACGAACGCCACATTGCAAACGATTTGAAAGCAAGTATGATTTCTACCTCGGCATCGTCTGCCACGCTTTTTATCAGACTAAGATTTTTTCTCAACAACTCTTCTTCCATAATGTAGCAGGGAGAAGGAAATTGGCTGAAGTCTATCATTTTCAACAAAATTGGGTTTTAAAATATTCAGTTATTAAAATGGAGGGCAAAAGTACATAATTGTTTCTTTATAACAATCACAATATGAATTGTTCATACTCTGCGCCTCAACTATGAAAAGTCCGCGCCTCAACTGTTCATATCCAGCAAGCCGATTGTCAATAGTTGTCGCCCACTCTTTTCCGAGTAGATAAATCGAACTCTAAAGAGTCGCCAATCACTCCATTTTCATTGCTTAGCAGAATGCGAATCGTCACGCTGCCCGATTTGAGTTTTTTGCCGGCATCAACATATATATTTTTTTTCATACGCTTATCCATTATCCAATAATCTTAAAACGAGCAAAGCGGAGCAATAGTTGTTTTTCGCCTGCATTTTTAAACCGGATAGTTGCTTTGGCATTGTCGCCCACGCCTTCAACCTTCATCACTTCGCCCTGCCCAAAACGCTCGTGCTCGATGAGTTGCCCCACCGCTACCGCCGAATTTGCACCTCCTAATGCCGCACCCCGAACCTCGCTCTTGCCTACCGTCGCATTGCTATTTGTGGCAAGCGCATCAACTTTTTTCAGGTTTCTCATTCCTAAAGGTTCTTTTATCAAAACACGTTCTGTCTTCTCGCTACGGAATCGTTGGGCTTCCCTATCAATCTTTCGCCCGATACTTACATCGTGTGGCATCTTCAGAAAGCGTGTATCAATATCCAGCAAAAAACGGCTGGGTGTACCAAACTCCATCTTGCCATATCGGAACCGTGTTTTTGAATAAGAAAGAAAGCAATGCTCTTCGGCACGAGTGAGGGCAACATAAAACAATCTTCGCTCCTCTTCGAGCGCACGAGGCGAATTGCCTACCATTCCGCTTGGAAACAGATTCTCTTCCATTCCCACCACAAAAACATTTCTAAACTCCAACCCTTTGGCCGAGTGAACAGTCATCAAGGTTATCTTTTCACCATCATCGCCTTGGTCGGAATCTTGATCGGAAAGCAAAGATACTTCCGACAGGAAATCGACGAGCGAGATATTGTTGTTTCCCTCCTCTTGTCGCAACAAGCAGAAGTCATTCATACCGCTCACCAACTCTTCGATATTCTCTTTGCGGCTTAAGTTTTCGGGCGAGTTGTCTTGGCACACATCATTGATGATGCCCGACTGACGGATAATGTCTACCCCTATTTCGTAGGCGTTCTTCTCGGACACATCGCTCAGAAAACCGTCTATCAATTCTCTGAAACCTTGCAGCTTGGTGTGCGTCCCTTTGTTTATGGCCAGCCCGTAGGTGATTGGTTCGCAAAGCACCATCCACAAGCTAACATTATTTGCCGTAGCAGCCGCAATAATTTTGCCCACCGTGGTGTCACCAATGCCACGTGCGGGATAATTAATTATCCGTTTGAAAGCCTCTTCGTCGTTGGGATTGACCACCAACCGGAAATAAGAAATTGCATCTTTGATTTCTTTTCGCTGATAAAACGACAGTCCCCCATAAATTTTATAAGGCATACCACGCTTTCGCAATGCCTCTTCAAAAATACGGCTCTGCGCATTGGTGCGATAAAGAATGGCAAATTCCGAATAGCCATAGTCGTGTTCGCATTTCAGGTTGGCTATTTGGTTCACCACTATTTCCCCCTCTTCCACATCACTATAAGCTTGCGAAACAAGTATCGTTTCGCCTGCATCTTTTTCAGAGAACACATTCTTACGAATTTGCCGTTCGTTTTTCTCTATCAAGCTATTGGCAGCACGCACAATGGTTTGTGTAGAGCGATAGTTTTGTTCCAACTTAAAAACCTCTGTATTGGGATACACTTTAGTAAAGTAAAGTATATTATCTATATCAGCCCCTCGAAAAGAGTAGATACTCTGCGCATCATCGCCCACCACGCATACACGCTGATTGGTCTCGGTAAGCTGAAGCACAATGCTATGCTGCGCATAGTTAGTGTCTTGATACTCGTCTACCAACACATAGCGAAACTGCTCTCGATAGCGTGCCAGCACATCGGGGTGCTCTTTGAATAGCAAATAGGTATAGACCAGCAAATCATCAAAATCCATTGCACCAGCTTGTCGACACCGCTCCCAATAGCGACGATAGACATCGCGTATAGAGGGCATACGAGCGGCATTATCTGCTTCGCAAGCTTCTTTGTTGGCAGCATAAGCTGCCGGCAACACCAAGTGGTTTTTGGCATTGGAGATGCGCGAATGAACCGTTCCGGGTTTATACACTTTCTCGTCCAGCCCCATCTCTTTGATGATGGAGCGGAGCAAGCTTTTACTATCCGCCGTATCGTATATGGTAAATTGAGAGGTAAATCCGATTTTATCAGCTTCGGCACGAAGAATACGTGAAAACACCGAATGGAATGTACCCATCCACAAGTAGCGAGCAAACTGCATCCCCACTTGTCGGCCAATGCGTTCTTTCATTTCACGAGCCGCCTTGTTGGTAAAGGTCAGAGCCAATATATTCCACGGCTGATACCCATTTTCGAGTAAATAGGCTATTTTATAAGTCAACACACGTGTTTTTCCCGATCCTGCACCTGCTATCACAAGCGAAGGCCCATCGCAGTAAAGCACCGCCGCACGCTGGCTTTCATTAAGTTCGTTTAAATAATTAGCGTTCATACGGACAAATGTAAAACATTCAATCGATAAACACTCTTTTTATAACCTTAAAAAATATGATAGAAGGTGGAGTGATTCAGGAAGTGTGATTTTAGTTTTTCTTAGAATTATGATATTACCAAATGAGATAATAGAAAACATTCGAGCAAAATCAGTTGTTATCAGACAAGAAAAAAGAAATGAAATATGTATCATTTTAATAAAGTAAAAGTTATGACTCACGAAATGCCTAAACTTCCTTATGCCAACAACGCATTGGAACCTGTAATCAGTCAGCAAACCATCGAGTTTCATTATGGCAAACATTTGCAAACCTATGTAAACAATCTCAACAACTTGGTGAAAGACACCGAATTTGCCGATAAAACAGTTGAAGAGATTATAGCCTCTGCTCCCGATGGGCCTATCTTCAACAATGCAGGACAGGTGCTGAATCACACGTTATACTTTTTGCAGTTTCATCAAAAACCATCTCGCAAAGAGCCTATGGGCACATTGCTGGAAGCTATCAAAAGAGATTTTGGTAGTTTTGAAGAAATGAAAAAACAATTGAGCACCGCGTCCGTAGGTTTGTTTGGTTCGGGCTGGGGATGGCTATCGGCAGATAAAGAAGGAAAACTACACATCACCAAAGAGGCCAATGGAAACAATCCGTGGCGCAATGGAATGAGACCTATCTTGTGCATCGACGTATGGGAACACGCCTATTATCTCGATTATCAGAATCGAAGAGCCGACCACGTAGAGGCTATTTGGAATATCATAGATTGGGAAATTGTGGAAAAACGATTTGGGTAACTCAATCATAGAATAACATTTATGAAACCGCTGTGCAATTACTGCCAGCGGTTTTTTTTAACTTAAACAAGTTTGTGTAATACACTTTATAATAGTAATTTTGCACGATAAAAACAACGCCAAAAGAAATTATAGAATGATACATAAGGCTAATTATATAATTAGAATAATCACTCTGTTACTGATTACTATTACTCCAACAATCTTGTACTCACAAGATTTATCGCCTACTTATATCAAGAAAATATTGGTTATCTCTTCTTACAATTCCGATTCAAAATACAACTACGATTTAATAAAAGAGATTGTTAAAACATATACTAATAAAGGTGAGAAGGCTGATTTAGTAGTTGAAAATATGAATATAACCACACTCATAAACCCCAGCAAGTGGACATATCGTGTGGAACGATATATAAAAAAACACCCCGATACGGATCTATTAATTCTTTTGGGCGGTGAAGCTTGGAATGGTTACCTCAACTCAACCAACGATTCACTAAAGAATATCCCCGTTATCTGTTCTTCTGCTGCTCGCTATGGGTTTACTATGCCAAGCAAAGATGAAACAATAAATGATTATTCGCCTCAAAGTATCGACTTATTTGAAAGGATGAAAGATACCAATATAAAGTATTGCCTTGCGTATGAGTATGATATCGATAAGAATATCGAATTAATAAAAGAATTTTATCCCGACACGAAAAACATAGCATTACTTACAGACAATACGTATAGCGGTGTGACACAAAAAGCCCAATTGGAAAACACCCTGAAAAAATATCCAGAACTAAATGGCTTATACATTGATGGAATCAAACTAAGCTTAGACTCGGCCACCAGCAGCATACATTCACTTCCACCCCATACGGCTTTGATATTGGGTATATGGCGCATAGACAATCAAGGGATTTCATTTATCGACAATGCAGCATACGCTTTTCAGAACGCAAACCCAAATCTGCCTGTATTTACCATCACATCTACGGGTATGGGTTATTGGGCGATAGGAGGATACACACCCGTATATAACAACATCGCTGAGCAGCTTGCCGATAAAGTTTGTGAGATACTTCAATCGGACACACCCACAAAACAAGAGTTTGCAAGCCTTCCACTAAACTACCGATTCGACAACAACCGCCTCGAATTAATGGGGTTTAAGGATAAAGCACTGCCTCCCAACTCTATTATAATAAACAAACAACCCACTATTTATGAACTTTATAAGAAAGAGGTAGAAATTCTTATTATCACATTCATTATTCTTTTTATAGCATTGGTCATCTCATTGATTTTCTATTTTCACACCCGAAAATTGAAAAATGATTTGGAGCTTTTTGCCAATCAATTAAAGCAAGATAAAAAAATATTGAAAGAATCGGAAAGAGAACTCTGGATAGCCAAAGAGAATGCAGAAAAGGCTAATAAATTAAAAAGTAATTTTGTTTCAAACATCAGCCACGAAATTCGTACTCCACTCAATGCTATCGTAGGTTTTTCGAGCCTATTGGCAGATACAACCGATATGGAAGAGGAACAAAAAGAGTATGCGCAAATTATTCAAACAAACTCCGATTTGCTATTGAAACTGATTAATGATGTGTTGGATGTATCGAGATTGGAGTCGGGCAAGATGCAATTTCAATATGAACATTGTGATATTGTGAATCATTGCAACAACATAATAACTCTTACAAGCCTCCAAAAACAAGTAGATGTTAGAATAGAATACAAACCTACCCATAAAAAGCAGACACTTTATACAGACCCTTTGAGGTTTCAACAAGTGGTAACCAATTTATTAAACAACGCACTGAAATTCACCCCCAATGGCGGAAGCATCGAATTGTCTTCGACAATCAGTAGCGATAACAAAATGTTTCTTTTTTCGGTGACCGACACAGGACAAGGAATCCCTGTTGAAAAACAAGACCAAATATTTGAACGTTTTGAAAAACTCAATGAGTTTGCACAAGGCACAGGTTTGGGCTTGTCGATATGCAAACTAATAGTAACTGAACTGGGAGGTAATATCTGGATTGAAAAGGAATACAAAGAAGGAGCGCGTTTCGTATTCTCACACCCCATTAAAAATCATAAAAAGGATTAGTTAACGTACTAACAAATTTTCACTATAAACTTTCGTGATTCATAGAGTTTATCGCTACATTTGTTTTAACTTTAATATCCGACGAAAGAATATGAAATTGATAGTAATCACCTCTCCTGCTTTTTTTATCGAAGAAGATAAAATTATCACTACTCTTTTTGAAGAAGGACTGGACATACTTCATCTTAGAAAACCTAATAGTTCGGCCATCTACTCCGAACGGTTGCTTTCGTTGATTCCCGAAAAGTATCACAATCGCATCGTTACCCACGAGCATTTTTACTTAAAAAATGAATATGGGCTTATGGGGATTCACCTCAACAGCCGCAATCAACACGAGCCACACGACTACAAAGGACACATTAGCTGTACTTGCCACTCTACCGAGGAGGTAAAAAGCAAAAAACCATACTATAATTATGTATTTATGAGTCCTATATACGAAAACATCAGCGAAGATTATGATTATGCCTTGTACACTCCCGAAGAGCTTCGCAAAGCTCATAAAGAACGAATCATCGACAACAAGGTAATGGCATTGGGTGGCATAAATGCCGATAACATACTTACAATAAAAGATTTAGGGTTTGGAGGGGCTGTGGTGCTAAGTGATATATGGAAACGGTTTGACGAGTGTTCGGACTTAAATTATTTAGCAGTCATCGATCGTTTTAAAGAGCTAAAGCAAATGATTGACTAATGACCTATCTATTTACTTCTGAACAGGGGGCAACACTTTGCGTCCAACCACGTAAGTTATGACCCCACCTATCACAAGCACCGCAATGCTCACAAAAAGAGCCAGCTTTATCCCACCCCAGTGAAGCAGAATGGGCATAAATAAAACAGCAAGCACCGCCCCCACCTTTCCGAAAGCAGCCGCCAAGCCAGCACCCAACCCTCTGTCGTGTACCGAATATATTTGTGGCGGTATAATGTAAGTCACCAAATTGGGGCCTGCATTCAAGAAAAATTCAAAAAACATAAATCCAGCTATCGCTATCCACATAGGCAAACGAAGCATATAAGCTAAGAGCAGCACACCCAAGCCCGTAGCACTCAACAAAAACCCCCACGCTTGCAGTTTGACGTGATTTATCTTATCAATCCAAAACAAACCAGCAGCGAAACCTATAAAAATAAACAAGCTAATAAGAGCCGTATTCTTTACAGAGTCTACAACGTGCTCTAAAGGTTGCAAACTTGTGCTTTCCATTCCCAATGCCATAATCAGAATTGGAAGGAAAATACCAATGCCATACACTCCCAGCCCCGAACAAGCCCAAGGTATTCCGCTAAACACAACCTTGGGTAATTTTTCTCGTGTAAAAAGCATTCTCCACGTCTCTTGGGGAAGGTTTGTTTTTTGAGGTACAATCGCCTTATCGCCCATATCCACATCGTTTCCTAAAAAGAAACGTACCGCCTGTTGAGCCTCCTCCACTCTGCCCCGTGCTATCAGCCAACCAGGGCTTTGCGCAAAAC
The DNA here is from genome assembly GCA_947074275.1 of uncultured Bacteroides sp. Lineage (GTDB taxonomy): Bacteria > Bacteroidota > Bacteroidia > Bacteroidales > Bacteroidaceae > Bacteroides. Next base: position 33,927 of record CAMTPA010000022.1, on the reverse strand, counting down.
GAATACGCAACAGCAGCATCAACAAAGCGATTGCGCTAATTACCAACACCAACTTATTCCATATATCAGGGCTTTTATCCATACTCAAAAACAAATAGCAAATAGTAGCCATCAAGATGTTGCCAATAGAGCACATCGCTTTGGCCACACCCACCATAAACAGACACCACCTGCGTGGCATTATCTCGGATATATAATCGCCATCCAAACTATATTCGCCTCCAGCACCCAAGCCCATAAAAAACAAACCAACTACAAGCCCTAACAAACCATCTGTAAAAAACACAAGTAAAGAGGCCACTAACACAATGCAAGGACACAGTCTAAAAAAGAACAGATAGCCATACTCATCGCTCAAATTGCCAAAAAGAAACGAACCTACCATAATCCCAATGAGACTGGTGCAACACACCATTCCTTGTTCGATTGAAGTTAGTTCAGGATGAAGATTTATTTGAATAAGTGGCAGTATGATACCAACCAACGTGGCAAGCGCAGCTCCTACCAGTTGCCCCAAAGAGGCTACCAGCAACACCCAATAGTGCCCTTTCCGCAAAGGCATTGTATTCATATCAAAATGAGCGTCTGACATATCATTAATTTGCACTGATAAATAAAACAGAGATTCACTAATGAATGTTTAAATCAATAAATAAGGTTGGCAAATAAAACACTCGAACACATTTTATATTTAATATTGCACCTTTATTTATTTTTCATTATTTACTATGAGCAGAAGTATGATAGAGGTGATGGACAGATTTCGCTCCATCGAGTTTCACGATGAATTTGATATGATTGTAGCCATTGCAAATGGAGGTATCACTCCTGCTGCCATCATCAACCAAAGATTGCAAAAGGAGTTGCAATTATTAAAAATCAACTTGCGCGACGAAAATCAGTGCCCCAAATACGAAAGACCACAGCTAATAGCACCTATTGATTTTGATTTCAAAGGAAAACGCATCTTATTAGTTGATGATCGAATAAAAACAGGTTCAACTATCCAACTTGCAAAAGAGCTTATGCACGAAGCGAAATACATCAAAACATTTGCAGTAAACGGAAATGCTGACTATGCACTTTTCGATGAAAGTTGTTTTCGCTTTCCGTGGATTATATAATACAAGTTGCAAACACTCTATTATATTATTTGTTGTTTTTCTCTTTAGATAAATTTATTTTTATAAATATTTTATTAATTTCGTAGCGAGATGAAATATTTTAAGAATTAAGAAAATGGAGCGAGAAAAAACGAAATCTCAACCTTATGAAGTAGGTTACGCCTTGAGTGGTGGGTTCATCAAAGGGTTTGCTCACTTAGGAGTGATGCAAGCTTTGTTAGAGCACGACATCAAGCCCGATATAATATCAGGAGTTAGTGCAGGAGCATTGGCTGGTGCTTTTTATGCCGATGGAAACGAACCTTATGAGGTATTAAAATATTTTTCTGGACATACATTTCAAGATCTCACTAAATTAGTAATACCTACAATAGGTTTTTTCGACTTAAAAGATTTTATTGACTTTTTAAAAAGCAACTTAAAGGCTAAACACATCGAAGAACTCAAAATTCCGCTTATCATCACTGCTACCGATTTAGATCATTGTCGCACCACGCATTTCCGTAAAGGAGAATTGGCAGAACGTGTAGCGGCATCGTGTTGTATGCCTGTAATGTTCAGACCCGTCAGAATCAATGGGACACATTATGTAGATGGTGGTGTACTTATGAATCTACCAGTCCACACCATTCGCAAAGAGTGTAAAAAGGTAGTAGCTATCAACGTCAGCCCCATAGAAGCAGATGATTACAAAATGAATATTGTAAGCATAGCTATGCGCTCCTATCACTTGATGTTTAGAGCCAACACATTTCCTGCACGCGAGAATAGTGATTTGCTGATTGAGCCATACAATCTTAGTGGTTACAGCAACCGAGAATTGGAAAAAGCCGAAGAGATTTTTAAGCAAGGATATGATACCGCCCAAGAAACTATAAATCGACTGATTGAAGAGAAAGGGAGTGTGTGGTACAACCTTGCCCCATCCATAGAAATGACAAATATAAACTAAAGAAGATATGAGCAACGAAAAGAAAATGATTATTTATCAGGTATTGCCACGTTTGTTTGGTAATGATAACAGTCTTTGCACTAATAATGGAGATATAGCGAGTAACGGTTGTGGAAAGATGGCCGACTTCAATGCAAAAACATTGAAAGAGATAAAAAAACTCGGAACCACACACATTTGGTACACGGGCATTATAGAGCACGCCACGCAAACTGATTACCGTCGTTACAACATCCGACCCGATCACCCAGCTATCGTAAAAGGAAAAGCTGGTTCGCCTTATGCTATCAAAGACTACTACGATGTTGACCCCGATTTAGCGATTGACGTTCCCGAACGTATGCGTGAGTTTGAAGATTTGGTAAAGCGTACGCACAAAGAAGGAATGAAGGTCATTATTGATTTTGTGCCCAATCACGTGGCACGTCAATACCATTCTGATGCACAACCTGACGGAACAGTGGAATTGGGAGCTAATGACGATTCTTCTTACGCATTCAGTCCATACAACAACTTCTACTACATTCCTCAATCAGAGCTACACGGCCAATTTGATATGAAAGGTAGCGCACCCGAACCTTATCACGAATTTCCTGCAAAAGCTACGGGCAACAATCGTTTTGACGCATATCCAAATATCAATGACTGGTATGAAACCATCAAGCTTAATTACGGTGTTGACTATCAAAATGGAGGTACTTGTTGCTTTACTCCCATTCCCGAAACGTGGATGAAGATGCTTGATATTCTTCTTTTTTGGTCTTCAAAAAACATTGATGCTTTCCGTTGTGATATGGCAGAAATGGTACCAGTAGAGTTTTGGGAATGGGCCATACAAAAAGTAAAAGAGCAATATCCGCACATCATTTTCATAGCCGAAGTGTATAACCCAGGTGAGTATAAGAATTATATATTCCGTGGTGGATTCGATTACCTCTACGACAAAGTTGGCCTGTACGACACACTTCGTAGTGTGATTTGTGGTTATGATTCTGCATCTACTATCACATTTAGTTGGCAAAACTTAGGTGGAATTGAGAAGAAGATGCTTAATTTCCTTGAGAACCACGATGAACAGCGCATCGCTTCAGATTTCTTTGCAGGCAATCCACACAAGGCTATTCCAGGAATGATTGTATCGGCTTGCATCAACACCAACCCCATCATGATTTATTTCGGCCAGGAGTTTGGTGAATTGGGAATGGATACCGAAGGCTTTAGCGGACGAGATGGACGTACTACAATCTTCGATTACTGGAGTGTAGAAACGGTGAGAAGATGGAGAAATGAAGGCAAGTATGATGGTAAACTACTTGGCGATGAGCAAAAACAAGTTTATGATCAATATAGGAAACTACTAAATTTGTGCAATGAAGAAAAGGCCATTTCAGAAGGTGTGTTTTTTGATTTGATGTATGCAAACATCAATGGATGGAAATTTAATGAGCATAAACAATATGTATTTATGCGCAAACACGAAAATGAATTGTTGCTGATTGTGGTCAACTTTGATAATCACGAGGTAGACATTGCTATCAACATCCCTTTTCATGCTTTTGAATACCTCCAGTTGCCACATATTGATTCTTACAAAGCAAAAGATTTGATTACGGGAAAAGAAGAGAAGGTATGTCTGCTGCCTACAAAATGCACAGAAACACACCTGAAACCATTCTCGGGTAAAATACTGAAATTCATTATCTAACCCCATAAAACAAAAAATGCAATGAGCCTCCAATCACTCATTGCATTTTTTATTTTGGTACATTACATTCAACTATTTTTCAGCACTCTCAAATAGCTTTTAGCCACCTTTACTGTGGCTGTAAGCACACCGTGAATACGAATGAGCAGATAGGTTGTGTTCACATCGGTTGTCACCTCCCCTTCTACTCCACAAAGGTCTCCTTTTATCACTCGCACCTTATCTCCTGGCATCAACCGCTCTCCATCGAAACTAACCGATTCGGGTTTTAGATTCATCACTTGAATAAAGTCGTCCATTTGTTTATCGGGCACTACAAGCATTCCACGCTTACTTAAATCGGTCAGATAAAACAAAGCGATACCATCTTTGTTGTGCAAGTCGATAGCACGTTGCTTGGTAGCACGCACAAAAATAAGATTGCGAATCACAGGTACTTCCACCTCTTTTCTTCGATCTTTGAGCTGTCTTATTTCACGACGAGTAGGTAAAAAGTAGATTACTTCGAGCTTTTGCAGCTTTTTTCCTATGGCAAGTTCTTGCTTATCGCGTGTACGCGCTGCAAACCATTGAATTTTCTCTTCAGCCATAAGGTTACAATTTTCGTTAGTACACCTCTACTTGTTCGGCTATGCGTTTGGTTTTATCACGCAAAGCATCCATATCCGCCCCCAATGGAGCATAGCACAACACTACACCCATACGACGATTGACACGAGTGAAAGGTTTACCAAAAATACGCAAATAAGTATCTTCTTCGGCCGTCACAGCCTCCAGACCTTTGTATTGTGGGGGTTCGTGATTGATTATATTAGAAAGTATCACCGCACTTGCCCCCATACGTTCGAGCTTAATATTAGGAATAGGCAACCCCAATACGGCACGCAAATGAAGTTCAAACTCATTTAGATTTTGCGTTCCTGCAAGTGTCACCATACCCGTATCGTGTGGACGTGGCGAAAGCTCTGAGAAATAGACACCATTTTCGTGGCTAAGGAAAAATTCAACTCCCCACAAGCCAGCTCCACCCAATGCTTCAGTCACCTTAGCAGCCATTTCTTGCGCCTCTTTCAGATGAAGCGGATCGATGACAGCCGGTTGAAAACTTTCACGATAATCTCCGCCTTTTTGTACGTGTCCAATAGGAGGGCAGAAAAGTGTATTTCCCTCTTTTTGAGTCACAGTCAGCAAAGTTATCTCGCTATCAAAACGAATAAATTCTTCTATAATTAGTTCACGAATATCGCCACGGCTACCGCTGCATCCATATTCCCAAGCGTGTTCCAACTCATCGGCACTTTTCACCAATGATTGCCCTTTTCCCGATGATGACATCAGCGGCTTTACCACACAAGGAAATCCTATTTTTTCGGCTGCTTCTTTCAGTTCTTCAAGCGAAGTGGCGTAGTAGTAGCGTGCCGTTTTAAGCCCCAACTCTTGTGCTGCAAGATCGCGTATGGCTTTGCGGTTCATTGTAAAATTGACCGCACGCGCACTGGGCACTACTTCAATGCCAAGCCCTTCGTAGTCGTAAAGACGTTCGGTTCGAATCGCTTCAATCTCTGGAACAATAATATCGGGGCGGTGCTTGCGTACTACCATATCGAGGTCATCGCCATGAAGCATATTTATTACTTCATATTCATCAGCCACTTGCATAGCAGGTGCATTTTCGTACGAATCGCAGGCAATGACATATTGCCCTTTTCGCTGAGCCGAGATTACGAACTCTTTACCAAGTTCGCCCGAGCCAAGCAGAAGTATCTTTTTCATCCTAAATTGGGTTTTTAAATCGTGTGCAAAAGTAATATATTTTAGTGAGAGCCTTTCTATCAAGTGATATATATATTTTGCATCCATCTTCGATTTTAGATTTTATAATAAAATAGTATCTTTGTGTTTTCACATTTTTTGTTTATAGTAAGTTGATCACATTAAAAGACATAGCCCAACAACTGGGTGTATCCGTTGCAACAGTGTCGCGCGCATTGAAAGACAGTCCCGAAATAAGTCGTGAGATGTGCGAAAAGGCCAAAGCCATAGCCAAGGAATTGAACTATCGCCCTAATCCCTTTGCTATGGGACTTAGAAAAAATGCGCCCAAAATCATCGGTGTGATTGTGCCCGATATTGTAACTCACTTCTATTCTTCTATATTGAGCGGTATCGAAGACACGGCTGTAGCAGCAGGTTATTTTGTTATTATCACCACCTCCCACGAATCGTTTGAGGACGAAAAACGAAACATCGAAAATCTGACAAATATGCGTGTAGAAGGCATTATCCTTTGTCTTTCGCAAGAAACCACCGATTACAACCATCTGCTAAAACTCAAAGAGCTAAACGTTCCATTGGTGCTGTTCGACCGTGTGTGCTTGCCTCAACTGTTCTCTTCGGTGATTGCCGATGAGGCTGGTTCGGCACAAATGGCCACCCGCCACCTTTTAGAGAATGGGAGCAAACGAATTGGTTTCATAGGCGGAGCCAATTATTTGGAAATTGTGAGCAAACGCAAACACGGTTACTTGGAGGCATTGCGCGAAGCCAAGATACCAATAGAAAAAGAGCTGGTAGTGTGTCGCAAAATAGATTATGAGGAAGGAAAACGCTCTACCGAGATTCTTTTGTCATCGCCCAATCCGCCCGATGCTATTCTTGCGATGAACGACCAGTTGGCTTTCGCGGCTATGGATGTTATCAGAAGCCGTGGGCTTCGCATCCCCCAAGATATTGCTATTGTGGGATATGCCGACCCACAACACGCCAACTACGTGACTCCCAAACTGACCACTATGTCGCACCAAACCCACCTGATGGGAAAGACTGCTTGCCGATTGTTGATTGCAAAAATAAAAGGAAACAACGAAGTGCAGCAAATCATTGTTAGCACACTTCTGCAAGTAAGAGACAGCAGTCGAAAATAAAACTACGCCATTCGTTACGTAAACCGTTACGTACATTTTCATCCACCACTCCCCTATTACATACCTCAAGAGCTACTATTTTTGCAGTCGAATCATTTAAAACCAAACAAATAATAACGCTATGAATTATAAAGAAATCGGGAAAACTGGTATGATGGTGTCGGAACTGAGTTTCGGAGCATCTTCGTTGGGAAGTGTGTTTCACGAAACCAAAGAGAACGACGCGATAGAAGCAGTATTTACAGCCATTGAAGAAGGTATCAATTTTATTGATGTATCGCCCTACTACGGGCACTACAAGGCCGAAACCGTGCTTGGCAAAGCTCTAAAAGATATTCCAAGAGATAAATACTATCTTTCTACCAAAGTGGGTAGATATGGCGAAAAAGGAGTGAACACTTGGGATTATAGCGGCAAACGCGCTCAAGAGAGTGTTTACGAAAGCCTTGAACGCCTCAACATCGAACAAATCGACTTGATAAATGTACACGATATTGAGTTTGCGGATATAAATATGGTAGTGAACGAAACTTTACCAGCTTTGATAGAGCTTCGCGAAAAAGGAGTGGTGAAGCACGTGGGAGTGACCGACTTGCAATTGGACAACCTGAAATGGATTGTGAAAAACACGCCCGAAGGAATGATTGAATCGGTGCTCAATTTCTGCCATTACTGCCTGAACGATGATAAACTGGGCGACTATTTAGACTTGTTCGAGTCGAAGAATATTGGTGTTATCAATGCTTCTCCGTTCTCGATGGGGCTGCTTAGTGAAAGAGGTGTACCTGCGTGGCATCCAGCTCCACAAGCATTGGTAGAGGCTTGCCAACGTGCTGCCCAGCACTGCAAAGCGAAGGGTTATCCCATCGAGAAGCTTGCCGTGCAGTTCTCTATCAGCAACCCACGCATTCCGACCACCCTATTTAGCACCGCCAACCCTGCCAACGTGAAAAAAACTGTGGCTTATGCGGCCGAACCTATCGACTGGGAATTGGTGCGTGAGGTAAAGGAAATTATCGGCGAACAGCAGTTTGTGACGTGGGCCAACTCTTAACATCACCCGAAAGATACTATAAAAATGAGCTATACCATTATTGATGCACACGCCCATCTTTGGCTAAAGCAAGACACCGTGGTGAACGACTTGCCCATCCGCACACTAACCGATGGACAATCGGAGTTTATGGGTGAGGTGGTGCAAATGATTCCTCCTTTTATGATTGATGGCGTGAATAGCGCAGAGGTATTCTTGTCGAATATGAACTATGCGCAAGTGGGCGGAGCAGTCATCACGCAAGAGTTTATCGACGGATTTCAGAACGACTACTTGATGGAGGTGGCACAACGTTATCCCAATCGTTTTTTCGTGTGTGGGATGTGCGAATTTCGCAAACCGGGCTATCTGCAACAAGCCAAAGAACTTGCTGCACGTGGTTTTAAAGCAATAAAAATACCAGCCCAACGCCTTTTTCTGAAAGATGGTAGAGTGATGCTGACTTGCGACGAGATGATGCAAATGTTTGCTTTTATGGAGGCTAATAATATGATTCTATCCATCGACTTGGCCGACGGCGACACGCAAGTAGGCGAAATGCGCGAGATTATACAAACATATCCTAAGCTTAAAATAGCCATTGGGCACTTTGCAATGGTCACGCGTGAGGGTTGGCAAGAGCAAGTAAAACTGGCGCAATCGCCCAACGTGCGCATTGAGTCGGGAGGCATCACGTGGCTGTTCAACGATGAATTTTATCCGTTCAAAGGAGCTATCAAGGCCATTCGAGAAGCTGCCGACTTGGTAGGTATAGAAAAGCTGATGTGGGGTTCGGACTATCCACGCACCATCACAGCCATAACGTATAAGATGTCTTACGATTTTGTGACGAAAAGCAACGAACTGACCGAGACTGAAAAACAATTGTTTTTGGGCGAAAATGCCCACACATTCTACGGATTTGGGGAGTTACCAAAGTTAGACTACATCAAAAATATGTCTGAATAACATAAAATAACCAATTAAGATTATGAAAGCTGTTTTAATTTCTAAACCCTCTGAAATAGAGGTAACAAACATCGAGAAACCGATTATAAAACCTGGCCACATAATGGTCAAATTAAAATATGTAGGTTTTTGTGGCTCAGACTTGAGCACATTCTCAGGACGCAACCCAATGGTAAATATGCCTGTTATCCCAGGTCACGAGGTGGGGGCAGTAATCGAAGAAATAGGCGACGGTGTACCAGCCGAATTTCACGAAGGGATGCACGTGACACTCAACCCCTATACAAGCTGTGGCAAATGCGCCTCGTGCCGCAACGGGCGAGTAAATGCCTGCCAATTTAACGAAACACTTGGTGTGCAACGCAATGGTGTGATGTGCGAATATGCGGTGATGCCGTGGGAAAAAGTAATTCCTGCCGAAGGTCTTTCAACCAAAGAGTGCGCATTGATAGAGCCGATGAGTGTTGGCTTTCACGCTGTGGCTCGTGGACAGGTAAGCGACAACGAATTTGTGATGGTGATAGGGTGCGGTATGATTGGCGTGGGTGCCATTGTGCGCGCCTCACTTCGTGGAGCAACTGTGATTGCAGTAGATATAGACGATGAGAAACTGGAGTTGGCTAAAAAGCTGGGTGCCAAGTTCACCATCAACTCGATGAATCAAAATGTACACGTAAAAATTCAAGAATACACTGCTGGCAATGGTGCCGATGTGGTAATTGAGGCTGTGGGAAGCCCAGCAACCTACGTGATGGCGGTAGATGAAGCCGCCTTTACTGGCAGAGTAGTTTGTATTGGTTATGCCAAGAATGAAGTAGCTTTTCAAACCAAACTATTCGTTCAAAAAGAACTGGACATTCGTGGTTCGAGAAATGCTCTTCCTGCCGATTTTCGTGCTGTAATCAACTACTTGCAACAAGGCACTTGCCCCACAAGCAAGCTCATCACTAAGATAGTGAAACCACAAGACACTTTAGAAACGATGCTTGAATGGATGGTAAATCCGGGTAAAGTGTTCCGTATTTTGGTACAATTTTAAGATTATTAAAAGTTCACAATACAACCATTCACATTTATCACGTCAACTGTTTATTGTTGATCCGATGAATGTGAACATTTAAAACAGCGACAAAACGAAAAGCCACTTTTGCTCTCTATACATTTTTAGTATGAAGGCAAAAGTGGCTCTTTTTATTTCTTAATTCTTCTACAACCACTTCATCCGTGGATACCGATTGTTGAATCGATAGCCAATGCCCAGCATCAAGAAATTGGGACTACGGAAATCTTGCAAATTGTATCCGACATTGAGATAGGCACTTCGTGTAACGTTGATTTTGAGAGCCAAAGTTTGATAAAATCCACGCTTCTCTCCATAAGCATAAAGCATATTGTGCCCAATACCTATACCAATGGTAAAGAAAGGCATAGCATATTCTATTTTAGCAGAAAGCCCCAAAGTGAACTGTTGCTTCAAGGGTGGCTTGTAAAACACATAGCCATAATTATCATCATACAAATCAGAAATAGTTTCTCTGCTATACACGTTTGCACTTTCATCATACACACCATCGAGCGACAGTCCAGCACGAAACTTATAAGAGAAATTGTATAAAGGAGCGAAACTAAATCCAACAACTCCAAACTGGCCGGGCATAGCCAGTAGTTTTCCGTCTACATCTACTCCCTTTCGGCGTAGCGACCCAAATATCAACAAATCGTAACTGACGTGACGTGGAAAAGGAGGAACGGACAGTTCGGGCTGTTCGGCTGACGCATTGAGCGCAGGGCGATTGAAATAATAAGCAATACCAATTCGAGCACCTCCATTGTTGACACCAGCATTGGGATATTTGGTATTACCATTGGAAAAGTGAGCAAATGAAACTCCTGTTATAACATCGAGCCTACGAGAAAGCCGCCAATCGACAAACAACCCTGCATTAATATAAGCATTGCGTCTGGTACCTACACCGCCATTGAATGAATTGGTTTCAACATCATAAGGCTCCCACTTCCACGATAAACCAAAGTTCCACTCGTAGCGTAAAGCTGCCCACGGTGCAAACCGAGCAATGCGAGCACCTTGAAACACATAGAAAGCTCTGGGGCTACCCATTTCACTCACATTGGAAAAATCGTACATACCAATTCCTACACCTTGATAAGACTCACCATAAACACGCCCTACACAACTATTGGGAGCATACTGAAACGAGAAGTCGAAATGAAGAGAAGTTGCCTTATTTATAGGCTTGTTTTTATTATTGTTTCCCTTAAGAAAATTGTTGGTAGGAAACACATATTCAATGCGATTTTCGGCAGACACGCGACTATAAAGCTTGGGCTTTACGGCCCAAACAGAATCTTGCGCAAAAACAGATAGGAAGCACAGTGAATACACTGCACTTCCTACCCACATTGTTTTTATTCTTTTATTCATTCGCAAGAGGTCGAGTGTTGACTAAGTTTGCATAATGCGCCCATCATTATTGATGTTGCGAACGAAGCAAGTCGTTGACTGTTTTTACAGGATTGAAAGTTGTCAAAGGAACCTCTACAAAAACCGTGTTCCAATCACTCATCGCTCCATTCCACAAACCAGGCAATTCGAGTGCTTTAAGCTCTTTCCCACTTTTCGATTTATAAGAAATGAAGCCTGTAGCTGGGTCTACAAATTTTGTAAGGTCAAATTTGTTCCCTTTGTAATCGCACACTGCACAAACCAAATCTACCGGATTGAAATGAGTACCACCCTCAAACATTGCTTTTTTTGCAGGATCGTTCATATCAATTTGCGAACTTTCGAGAATTTGCAATGAAATAGTGCCGTCGGGATTGTAGGCTAAGAAAGGTCCGCCACCGGGTTCACCAACATTTTTCACCATACCACAAACACGCATAGGGCGATTTAATTTTTCTTTCAAATAAATAATCAGTTCGGCATCTTCTAAGTTTTTTGTATCGGGATTTTTGCAGAAAAGCTTCTTTTGTACAAATTGCAAAATATCCATCACTTGTTCGTGCGTATAATCACCACTATCGAGCAGCTCAAGATATTCAAATGCTTGTTTTTGTAAACTAACCAATACGCCTGCGATAAGCTTTTTATAAGTCACAGTATCCTCTTTCAAACGATCGGGCACCACGTTATCAATGTTTTTTATAAACACTACGTCGGCATCCAAATCATTGAGATTCTCAATCAATGCACCGTGTCCACCGGGGCGAAACAAGAGTTTTCCATTGTCGCGAAAAGGCTGATTGTTCATATCCGCCGCAATGGTGTCGGTACTGGGCTTTTGTTCCGAAAAACTAATGTGGTATTTCACGTTGTGTTCTTTGGCATAGACACCCGATTTCTCATCGACCAACGTCTCAAACATCGCACGATGTTCGGGCGAAACTGTAAAATGTACATTCACATCGCCATTGGCGCCAGCGGCATAAAGCGCACCTTCCACCAAATGCTCTTCGAGTGGCGTACGTGCGCCATCGGGATAGTTGTGAAACAAAAGCAAACCTTTAGGCAGTTGTCCATACCCCAATCCATCGGCATTGAGCAACGCCGCTACTATCTTTTTATACTCACCCTCTTCGAGTAGTTCTGAAATAGTCCGCCCATACAAGTTCACACAGGTCAAACTCAAGTCATCGTAAAAAGCGAATCGGTCAATATGAGTGAAAAAGATTTGCTCGAAAGCGGTGTTAGGAACATCATAAGAGGCTTCTAAAAACTCAAATAAGTCTTTGAACATACGGCTTGCAGCTCCCGATGCAGGAACAAACTTCACCACCGTTTTATCGCCTTTTTTGTATTCGTCCCACGCTGCCAGAAAAGCATTTTGTTCTTGATTATCAGGATTCAATATTCCTTTTTCGATAGATGCAGCAGCATCCAAACGCAAATAAGGAAAACCTTTCTCAAAACTTGCCAATTGAGCAGCTATCTGAGCTTCTGAAATGCCTTTGGCAGCTAAAAGCTCCTTGTCTTGTGGTGTCATCATAATATCTTACTTTTAATTGAATTGATGGTCAAAAGTACAAAATGTTATTGATTTCTATCTTTACCAATCGAAAAAAAAGTTATTTTTACGGCTCAATAATATACAATTGGCTATAAAAACAATGGATAACATAGCATTTTTCACAGAGACTGAAAAAAAAGAATTTTCGGCTTTGTACAAACAATTGAATCAATTAGCAGGTGATAGTGTGACAGAAAAGCACATTGAAAACCTGAAGGAATATCTTATCTCGGGCATAAACGAAAAGAAACTGATGCGCAATAACTTCGGAATGAACCCTGTGGTGCGCGATTTACAAACAGCGATTGTTGTGGCCGAGGAGATTGGAATGAAAGGTGCAGCATTAGTGGGAATTCTGCTTCACGAGTCTGTAAAAAATGGTGTACTCACCATCGACCAAGTAAAAAAAGAGTTTGGCGATGATGTGGCAAACATCATCAATGGCCTACTAAAAACCAATGAGCTTTATACGAAAAGCCCTGCTATCGAATCGGAAAACTTCCGCAACTTGTTGCTATCGTTTGCCGAAGATATGCGTGTGATTCTTATTATGATTGGCGATCGTGTGAATCTGATGAGACGTATCAAAAACTCCGAAAACGAAGAAGACAAATTGAAAGTGGCCAATGAAGCGGCTTATCTCTATGCCCCATTGGCTCACAAATTGGGTTTGTATAAATTAAAATCGGAGTTAGAGGATCTGTCACTTAAATATCTACGTCCCGAAACTTACTATTTTATCAAAGACAAACTAAATGAAACGAAAGCCTCGCGCGACAAGTACATCGCTTCGTTCATCGACCCCATTCAAAAAAAGGTAAGTGCAGCTGGGCTGAAATTCGACATCAAAGGAAGAACTAAATCTATTCACTCCATTTGGAATAAAATCCAGAAACAGAAAACTCCTTTTGAAGGTATATACGATTTATTTGCTATTCGCATCATTATAGATTCAGATTCAGACAAGGAGAAACAAGAGTGCTGGCAAGCTTATTCCATTGTGACAGATATGTACCAACCCAACCCAAAACGTCTGCGCGATTGGCTCTCTATCCCCAAAAGCAATGGCTACGAATCATTGCACATCACCGTGATGGGTCCCGAAGGAAAATGGGTGGAAGTACAGATACGTACAAGGCGTATGGATGATATAGCCGAACGAGGACTTGCCGCTCACTGGAGATACAAAGGAGTAAAAGGTGAAAGCGGACTGGATGAATGGCTCACCTCTGTGCGCGAGGCACTCGAAAATTCAGATAGTGACTCACTTCAGGTGATGGATCAATTTAAGATGGATTTGTACGAAGATGAGGTATTTGTATTCACGCCAAAAGGAGACTTATTTAAGCTTTGCAAAGGTGCTACTGTACTCGATTTCGCTTTTCATATACACAGCAAATTGGGGTCGAAGTGCATTGGTGCAAAAGTGAATGGAAAGAATGTGCAGCTAAAACAAAAACTGCATAGTGGCGACCAAGTGGAGATTATGACCTCGAACGCTCAAACGCCCAAACGCGATTGGCTGAAGATTGTCACCACCTCAAAAGCACGTACCAAAATACGCCAAGCTCTCAAAGAGATGGCTGCCTCACAACTCGATTTTGCAAAAGAAACCATAGAGCGTAAGTTTAAAAATCGTAAACTCGACTATGACGAAGGGGTAATGATGCGTATGATAAAGCGGATGGGCTACAAAGTAGTGACCGATTTTTATCAAGCCATAGCAGAAGGAACATTGGATGTAAACAATGTGCTCGACAAGTATGTGGAACAACAAAAACGTGATAGTGACACACACGAAGAAATAACCTATCGAAGTGCAGAGGGATACAATCTGCAACCACAAACCGATGAAACCATCGGCACCAAAGAGGATGTGCTTGTTATTGACCAAGAGTTGAAAGGAATCGAGTTCAAACTTGCCAAATGTTGCAACCCTATCTATGGCGATGACGTATTTGGTTTTGTTACTGTTTCAGGAGGTATTAAGATTCACCGTAACGACTGTCCCAATGCCGATCAGATGCGCGACCGTTTTGGTTATCGATTTGTAAAAGCTCGTTGGGCGGGCAAATCACAGGGAACTCAATACCCCATCACGTTGCGCGTAGTAGGACACGACGACATTGGTATCGTGACCAATATTACTTCTATCATCTCGAAAGAGAATGATATTTCATTGCGTTCCATCGGTATAGACTCTAACGACGGTTTATTTTCGGGCACATTAACCATTATGGTGGGCGATACGGGCAAACTCGAAACTCTTATAAAAAAGCTTCGCACGGTGAAAGGAGTAAAACAAGTAAGTCGCTCTTAAATGTATTTTGAATTGACAATTTATTAAGTTATAGATAATGCAACTAACACCCCGAAATAGAAAGTCTTTCAGTATTCGTCAACGACTAAAGAGCTTTGTTTATGCTTGGCGTGGACTACTGCTATTGATTCGCCAAGAACACAATGCTTGGATACATCTATCGGCCGCCGCCGGTGTTGTCATCGCTGGTTTCTGTTTCAAGATTACTCAGTTGGAATGGATTGCAGTGGTATTTTGCATCGGCTTGGTGTTGGCTGCAGAAACCTTCAACACTGCTATCGAAAAGCTTGCTAATGTAGTATCGCCCGACTGGAATGAACTGATAGGAAAAGTTAAAGATGTGGCAGCAGGCGCAGTATTGATATGCGCCATAACTGCCGCCATTGTGGGGTTAATTATTTTCATCCCTTATGTATTCTTTTGAAAACCGTAAAAACAAATCAATACCTTATGAAACTCATCATTAAAAACACACTTATTTTATGTTCTACACTTTTGCTCATCTTTTGCTCTAAACATTCGCATAAAGCAAATCCTGATGAGCTATTATTCTACACCGCCCCTGCTATGCAATGGGAAGAAACTCTACCATTGGGTAATGGTAGATTGGGAATGATGCCCGATGGAGGAATAGAACGTGAGCGAATCGTGTTGAATGAAATTAGTATGTGGAGTGGCTCGGTAGCCGATTATGGCAATCCCGAAGCATCTAAATGTCTGCCTGTGATTCAACAATTGTTGTTTGAAGGAAAGAATCGCGAAGCACAAGAACTGATGTACGAAAGCTTTGTGCCTCGTAAACCCGAAAAAGGGGGCACGTATGGCAATTATCAAATGCTGGCCAATTTAGATATTGATTATTTATACAGCTCCTCGGATAAAACGAGCGGCTACGAAAGAGGACTCGACTTGACTACATCGGTTGCATACACCCAGTTGGAGCGTGGTAGAGTTCGTTATGAACGTCGTTATTTTGCCTCGCGCGAAAAAGACGTTCTTGTTATTAAGCTAAGCTCTAATCAAGATGAGAGTTTAAATCTACGCATTCAAATGAGCCGCCCAGAAGAGTCTGGAACAGATAAAATTGCTACTATCACACCACAAGGTTCGCTCATACTTACAGGAGTATTGGATAGTGGAAAAGATGGAGTAGATGGTATTGGCTACGCTGCTTGCGTAGATGTGAAAGCAATCGGTAAGAAAGCTGTCAAAAGTCAGTCTGAACACTCCTTGTCAATCGAAAAAGCTGATGCAGTATGGATATTTGTATCGGCAGCTACCTCGTTTTTTGAAAAGGATAAGTACATAGCGTGTGCCGAAAAATTATTGAGTGCTGCTATTCAAAGCGATAAAGATGCTCTCGAATCGGACGCTATCAGATGCTATCAGGAGTATTACAACCGTGCTCGCATTGAGATAGACGGTAATCCCAAAGCGATGCAACTACCTACTGACAAGCGTATTTTGATGTTTCAAAACCACAACGATCCTTCGATGGCTGCTTTGTATTACAATTATGGACGCTATTTGCTTATAAGCTCTACTCGCCCTAATTCGCTGCCCCCCAATCTGCAAGGACTTTGGGCTAACGATATACAAACTCCGTGGAATGGCGATTACCATACAAACATAAACGTACAGATGAATCATTGGCCTGCTGAACAAGGAAACCTCACCGAATTACATTTGCCATTGGTGGAACTAACCAAAGGATTGGTGAAAAGTGGTGAGCAAACTGCCAAAACATTTTATGGTGATAAGGCCAAAGGATGGGTAGCACATATGATGACAAACGTGTGGCAATATACTGCACCTGGCGAACATCCATCGTGGGGTGCAACCAACACGGGTGGTGCTTGGCTTTGTGCGCATCTTTGGGAACATTACCTCTACACACAAGATGAGGATTATTTGCGTGATATTTATCCTACCCTCAAAGGAGCTTCTGAGTTTTTTCTATCAACAATGGTTGAAGAGCCTACTCACGGATGGCTTGTTACCGCACCTACCTCTTCGCCCGAAAACACATTTTATATAGGAGACGACCGGACAGAAATCAGTGTCTGTATGGGGCCAACAATGGATACTCAGTTGGTACGTGAACTTTATCAAAACGTGATTGAGGCTGCCAATATCTTAGAACACGATGAAACATACAGCAAGCAACTCCAATCTGCTTTAGAGAAACTACCTCCACACCAAATCAGCAAAGAAGGATATTTAATGGAGTGGCTCGAAGATTATAATGAAGTCGATCCTCATCATCGCCACGTATCTCATTTGTATGGTCTACACCCTGGAAATCAAATATCAACTCCCCTAACTCCCGAATTGGCAGAAGCTTGCAAAGCAACTTTAGAACGTAGAGGGGATGAAGGTACGGGATGGAGTCGAGCGTGGAAAATCAATTTCTGGGCAAGATTGGGCGACGGTAATCGTGCTTACAAGTTATTCAAAAGTTTAATGCAACCAGCCTATACTCCTGAAAACCCCACACAACACGACAGTGGTACTTTTCCTAATCTGTTTTGTTCACACCCTCCTTTTCAGATGGATGGTAATTGGGGAGGAACAGCAGGTATCAGCGAAATGCTACTTCAAAGTCAAGATGGGTTTATTCATCTCCTTCCAGCTCTTCCCGACGATTTCAAATCGGGTAGTTTTAATGGTTTGAAAGTACGAGGAGGCGCAACAGTCGATTTAGTATGGAAAGACCACAACCCCGTGAGTGCTAAAATAAGTTCTAAAAAGAAAGGAGTTTATTTTTTGAAGAACCCACATCCACAACAATCCGTTCGGATATTCAACTCGCAAAATGAGTTAATAGATGAGAGTTCAGACGCGATGATACAAATCATTTTGAAGGCTGGAGATGAAGTCTATCTGGAGTTTTGATTTATACAAAAATGGCTGTCTGAACATAAAATGAAAACAGACAGCCATTTTTGTACTCAAGATTATTTTAGCGCACTTTTTGATGTTTAAAATAAGGATGCGTAATCAGCAAAAAGAAAAGCAAAGATACCAAAGTGACTATCCGTGCCCACATACAAAGTTGGCCGATTTCGGATGTAGCTTCCAGATGGCAAGCCATTGCTATCCCACTGGTCAACCCTATCTGCCACGACAAAAAATGAGTCATATTTGCAGTAGCTCGCTGGCAGTGCTCGCTCAATTTTACGAATATCATTAGAAATTCGGGAGCTACCAATCCCAATCCTAATCCTAATAATAAAGGAGGTAAAAATGATGGGGTTATTTTTAGCAAAACAATGGAAAGGAACATCAAAACCAATCCTGTGATAATCGCTATCTGAAACTTATCTTCTTTGAATACCAATCGATAAAGAAGCAAAGCCAAAGGAAAGCCTATCACCACAAAAGCAAAAAAAGGCAAATCGTATCCAAACAAATCTACTTTGCACGATGAGTGATGAAAAATGGGTATAAGCAAGCCCGGAACAAATGCGATAAGCATCAGATTAAGAGCAGGAACCCAACCACGCAACAACAGAAAACGGTCGGTGGAACAATAACAAGTCATAATAGGCGCACGAAAAGGAACATAGATACGCAATAAAGCAAATACCCCTATTACACCGATTGCAATAGCCACAAGCAATAGTAATTGAAAGCTATACCATTTATACAACCATACCCCCAACGCTATTCCGATGAGCATACCCAACCGAACCATCCACGAAAATGTAACATTGCCGTAACTACGCAAACTGGTGTTGGTTATATCAATAGCAAGCGTCACTCCAGCCATTGTTCCCAATCCTGCAAATATACCTTGCAATGCACACAGTGCCAATAATTGAGGAAACGTATCGACAAAATAATAAAGAGCCGTAACACCTATCATCCCCAAGAAAGAGAAGATACACACACGCTTGCGCTTGTAGGCATCTACCAAATAGGCGTGAAGTGGCCCTATTAGTAACATTCCAGCAGTTTGCATCAAAAACATCTTTCCCGTATCGGCCAAAGACATACCTATCTGTCCTGCCATTTCCAACGGAAGCACTGGCAGCAACATATATAGCGAGACAAACAGTAACAAATTAGCAATACATACCCGCATAAATTGAATCGTACATAAACGGTTCGTCATATAAAAAAGTTAGATCAATACTGTTCCTTCTCATTGGGGAAGTAGCTATTCTTCACATCGGAGATATAGCGGCTGATAGCATCGGTCATTGTTGCGTGCAAATCGGCATATCGACGTAAAAAGCGTGGACGGAAGCCGTGATTCATTCCAAGCATATCTTGCACTACCAATACCTGTCCATCTACATTGCCACCAGCACCAATACCAATCACAGGAATAGTCAGTTCACTTGCCACACGTGCAGCCAAGGTAGCTGGTATTTTTTCGAGAACAACAGCGAAACAACCGGCCTCTTCAAGCAAATGAGCGTCGCGAACCAGCTTATCAGCTTCGGCATCGTCCTTAGCTCTAACGGTATAAGTACCATATTTATTGATTGATTGAGGCATCAACCCCAAGTGTCCCATCACGGGAATCCCTGCACTGATGATACGTTTTACACTATCGATAATCTCTTCACCGCCTTCGAGTTTCAACGCATCGGCGTGACTCTCTTTCATAATGCGGATAGCAGAAGCAAGTCCTTCCATCTCGTTGCCCTGATATGAGCCGAATGGCATATCTACCACCACCATTGCACGTTTCACACCACGCACCACCGATTTACCGTGATAAATCATTTGGTCGAGAGTGATAGGAAGAGTGGTTACGTTTCCTGCCATTACGTTTGAGGCAGAATCTCCTACCAAAATCACATCCATTCCAGCTCCGTCTACAATTTGAGCCATTGTATAGTCGTAGGCAGTAAGCATCGAAATCTTTTCGCCTCTTTGTTTCATTTCAATCAAGCGATGTGTAGTCACTTTTCTTGTATCATCTGATATATAACCAGCCATATTCTGAATTGTTTAGTTTAAAAAATTGGGGCAAAGGTATAACATTTAATCTGTTAGACACAAATAAAACAACTTGAAACTGTATTTAGCTCAGTTGCAACAGCTTTTCGTAGCTCATTTCACGAAAGTCATCCATCACATAGTGAGCTTTATCGGCAATCGCTTCGCGAGAATTGGTGGTGGCAAGTCCTATCACGGTTGCCCCTGATGCTTTTCCTGCCGCCAAACCGTGAAAAGAATCTTCAAATACAAAGCTATTTTCGGGTGTAGTGCCAAAAAGTTCCATCCCCAACAGAAAACAATCTGGATGTGGTTTGGAGCGTTTAAACATATCACCGGTTAATATTGCATCAAATTGAGATTTAAAATGAGGATGCGCCTTGTACACTTGTGCCATCTTCTCTTCATTCGAACTGGTCACCACAGCTATCTTTGCTCCGTTCTCACGCAATTCGTGTATAAATCGTTGCGCATCGGCAATGTATTGGTATTCCATTTCACTTTCAAAGCGATTGAGATCGGCTACGATTTGTGCGTGATGTTTTTGATTGTCACCCGTGAAGCTATTGCCTAAAATCTGAGCCAGCGTTTGTCCTTTGATAGAGGCACAAAAGTTCTCGATACCCAAATATTTTCTTCCTTGTTCGTCCCAGAACAAAGTGTATTGCGACTCTGTGTCCAGCACCACACCATCCAAATCGAAAAGTGCGGCTATGGGTTTTGTACTATCCATTTTCACCTTTTTACCTTAATAAAAAAACATTGTTATCGGGCACAAAGTTCTAAATAATTGGTAAATCAACCAAATTTGAAGCTATAATCTTTCTTATCGGCACATTTCAACCATTCGGAGGCAAAACACGGGTGTATGTCTATCTTTTTTGCAACTATATATATAGGTATGTAATTTCGTGAACAGATTTCATAATCAGAGAGTAAAAATAGAATTAGTATGATTCAGGTAAAAAGATTGACAATAGGGGTTTGTTGCATCACAAGTCTCGGATGGGGATATACTTCGGCACTCGCTCAAACGGCTACAAGCGTTGAAGTATATTCCACAGAGGCTACGGCACAAGTTTATCCTAAAGTATGGACCTTGCAAGATTGCATCAACTATGCGTTGCAACACAACATCACGCTGCGAAAAGATCGTGTGAGCGCACAAAGCACCGCTATCGACCAACTGACAGCCAAGGCCGCCTTGTTTCCAAGTCTTTCATTCTCTACCAGCCAAAATGTAGTGAACCGCCCTTATCAGGAGTCGAGCGACTACGTGAGTGGAGGCGAGATATTGAAGAGCAATAGTAAAACAAGCTACAATGGCAATTATGGACTAAATGCCCAATGGACTGTGTACAACGGAAGCAAACGCTTAAAAACCATCGAGCAGGAAAAACTAAACACGCAAGCTGCGCAATTGGATGTGGAGTCGACTGCAAACAGCATCGAGGAGACTTTGTTGCAAGTTTATGTGCAAATTATGTATGCAACCGAATCGGTTCGGATAAATGAAGGAACTCTTGCCGTGAGTGAAGCTCAATACGAGCGAGGCAAAGAACTTATGGCGGCAGGAAGCCTATCGAGAGTTGACGTAGCTCAGCTGGAGGCACAAGTCAGCTCGGACAGTTATCAAATAGTCATAGCACAAACTACGCTTCAAAACTACAAACTACAACTGAAACAGCTCCTCGAAATTGAGGGAAACGAGGAAATGGAGATTTATTTGGCAGAGGTAGCAAACAACGATGTGCTGTTGCCTCTACCCGATAAATCGGATGTTTACCAAACAGCACTTGCCTTACGTCCCGAAATAGAGTCGAGCAAGCTCAACATTCAATCGTCGGCACTGGGCATAGACATTGCACGCTCAGGCTATATGCCAAGCGTCAGCCTCACAGCTGGGATAGGCACCAACAACACCAGTGGTTCAGACTTCACCTTTGCACAACAGGTAAAAAATGGCTGGAACAACTCGGCAGGACTTACTGTGAGCGTGCCTATATTCAACAATCGGCAAACCAAAAGTGCGGTGCAAAAAGCAAGATTACAGCACGAAACAAGTTTGCTCAACCTCCAAGATCAAGAGAAAAATCTCTATAAAGCAATCGAAGGTTTTTGGTTGGATGCGTATAGTGCCCAACAACGTTTTACGGCAGCCGAAAAGAAACAAAGCAGTGCTCAAACCAGTTTTGACCTCGTGTCGGAACAGTTCGACTTGGGTATGAAAAACATTGTAGACTTGCTGACCGAAAAGAACAATCTATCAAGCGCACGGCAAGAAACGCTACAAGCCAAGTATATGGCTTTGCTCAATACACAATTATTGCACTTTTACCAAGGTGAAGAGATTAAATTGTAGAATATAATACTGAAATCAAGATATGAATAAGAGAAAAATTATCATCACCGTCCTTCTCATTGCCGTTGTTGCCGCTGTGCTCATTGGCATCTTTGCTGGAAAGGGCGCAAAGACACAAATATCGTTTGTGACAACTCCCGTTGCCAAAAGCGATATATCCAATTCGGTGACAGCCACCGGAACCATAGAGCCTGTGACCGAAGTAGAAGTAGGTACGCAGGTTTCGGGAATCATAGATAAGCTCTATGCCGACTACAACTCGGTAGTGACCAAAGGACAACTCATAGCCGAAATGGACAAAATTACGTTGCAAAGCGAATTGGCCTCGGCAAAGGCAAGTTATGATGGCAATAAAGCTGAGTATGACTACCAAAAGCGAAACTATGAGCGTAGTAAAACGCTGCACGAAAAGCAACTAATTAGTGAAACCGACTATGAACTGGCACTCTACAATTACGAAAAAGCCAAAAGCCAATTTGATAGTAGCAAGGCCGCCCTATCCAAAGCACAACGCAACCTGTCGTACGCCACCATTACTTCGCCCATTGATGGCGTGGTGATAGACCGTGCCGTAGAAGAGGGACAAACCGTGGCGGCAGGCTTCGAAACTCCAACCCTTTTCACCATAGCAGCCGACTTGACCCAAATGCAAGTAGTGGCAGATGTAGACGAGGCTGATATAGGTGATGTTAGAGAAGGACAACGTGTAAGCTTCACCGTAGATGCTTACCCCAACGATACATTCGATGGCGAAGTCACTCAAATCCGATTGGGAAGCACGGGTAGCAGCTCGTCTGGTTCATCCAGCGAAAGTGTGGTAACCTACGAAGTTGTGATTTCGGCACAAAACCCCGACCTGAAACTAAAGCCTCGTTTGACAGCCAATGTCACCATTTTCACGCTCGACAAACAAGCGGTGCTGAGTGTGCCCGCAAAAGCTTTGCGTTTCAATCCCGAGCCACCTATCACTTCGCCCGAAGATGTAATAGTGAATGTACCAAGTGAGCACAAACTTTGGACAAAGCAGGGCAACACATTTACAGCACACCCTGTTGAGATAGGCATCAGCAACGGCATACAAACCGAAATTGTGGGTGGTATAGCCGAAGGCACTCCCGTGGTGCTCGAAGCAAATATGAGTGTACAAGGTGGTGCATCGCAAGGTGGAGGCGACAATCAGAATACAGAAAAAAGCCCCTTTATGCCTGGCCCTCCGGGAAGCAGCAATAAGAAAAAATAAACCTTATGGAAAAGAAAGTCATTGAACTGCAAAATATCCGACGCGATTTTCTGGTGGGCGACGAAGTGGTACACGCCTTGCGAGGTGTATCTTTCGATATCTGCGAAGGAGAATTTGTCACCATTATGGGAACATCGGGATCGGGCAAATCGACTCTGCTCAACACATTGGGTTGTTTAGATACTCCTACAAGTGGAGAGTACTTGCTGGACGGAACCTCAGTGCGCAGTATGAGCAAAGCGCAAAGAGCCGTGTTGCGCAATCGTAAAATCGGTTTCGTGTTTCAAAGCTACAACCTACTGCCCAAAACCACAGCGGTAGAAAACGTAGAGCTACCTTTGATGTACAACGCATCGGTGAGTGCCGCCGAACGCAGAGCACGTGCCATTGATGCGCTAACAGCCGTAGGGCTTGCCGATAGATTGGAGCATAAATCGAACCAAATGTCGGGTGGACAAATGCAACGTGTGGCCATAGCACGTGCTTTGGTAAACAATCCAGCTGTGATTTTGGCAGACGAGGCAACTGGTAACTTAGACACGCGAACTTCATTTGAAATTCTGATGCTTTTTCAGAAACTGCACGCCGAGGGACGAACTATCATCTTTGTGACCCACAACCCCGAAATAGCTCAATACAGCGGTCGCAACATCTGGCTACGCGACGGGCAGGTGATAGAAGATACTGTAAACCAAAGTATCCAGTCGGCCGAGGAAGCTTACAAGCTATTGCCCAAAAACGACGATTGACATTAGAGAAAACAACCATTGAGAGAGTGCGCCGACAAATGTTAACAATTGACCTCAAAACCACGAACAGTTGACGCGCAAACTATGAATAGTTGATTTGGAATCTATTAATAAATAAAGTATGAACGGAACCAATTTATTCAAAATAGCACTTCGAGCACTTGCCAACAACAAGCTACGTGCATTTCTCACGATGTTGGGCATCATCATCGGGGTGGCTTCGGTCATCACAATGCTTGCCATCGGACAAGGCTCGAAACAAAGCATTCAAAGTCAAATTGCCGAAATGGGATCGAATATGATTATGATTCATCCGGGTGGCGACACACGTGGTGGTGTCCGCAGAGACGCATCGGAGATGCAGACTTTGAAATTAGAGAATTACGAAAAGCTTCGCGATGAAACCAATTATTTAGCGGGCATCAGCCCCAACGTATCATCATCGGGGCAACTGGTCATTGGCAACAACAACTACCCATCATCGGTTAGCGGTGTAGGTCTCGATTATCTTGATATTCGCCAACTGACGGTAGACAACGGAAGTATGTTTACAGAGGCCGACATTCAAAGTTCGGCCAAAGTTTGTGTTATCGGAAAAACCATTGCCGACAACCTTTTTCCCGATGGTAGCGACCCTGTGGGCCGTGTGATTCGTTTCAATAAAATTCCTTTTCGCATAGTAGGTGTATTAAAGTCGAAAGGCTACAACTCGATGGGGATGGACCAAGACGACATTGTGCTTGCCCCCTACACCACCGTAATGAAACGTTTGTTGGCGGCCACCTCGCTACAAGGCATCTATGCCTCTGCACTATCCGAGGATATGACCGATTATGCCATCGACGAAATCACCGAAATACTCCGCAGAGAACACAAGCTAAAAGAGAACGATGCCGACGATTTCAGCATCCGCAGCCAACAAGAACTTAGCACGATGCTCAACTCCACTACCGACCTAATGACTACCCTATTGGCTTGCATCGCAGGCATTTCGCTGGTAGTGGGCGGCATTGGCATTATGAATATTATGTATGTATCGGTGACAGAGCGTACGCGTGAAATCGGATTACGAATGTCGGTAGGCGCACGCGGAATAGACATCTTGAGCCAATTTTTGATAGAAGCCATTCTGATAAGCATCACGGGGGGCATCATTGGGGTCATCATCGGTTGCGGTGCCAGTTGGGTAGTGAAAGCCGTGGCACACTGGCCCATTCTCATTCAGCCGTGGAGCGTCTTCTTATCATTCGCAGTCTGCACCGTCACAGGTGTGTTCTTTGGTTGGTATCCTGCCAAGAAAGCAGCCGATTTAGATCCGATAGAAGCCATCAGATATGAATAAAATAGTATCTTTGTAAGTATGAAACCACTCGACAGTCCACGCATACGATTTGCCGAAATCCTCACCCACATCATTGGGTGGGGCATTATATTTGGTTTTCCCATTTTCTTTATGAACAAAGGAAACGGACCGACCAATTGGTTCGATTATCTGCGCCACATAGGTGTACCCGTTTCTTTCTTCATCTTGTTCTATCTCAACTATTTCATTATCATTCCCCGGTTGTTATTCGCGCAGCGAATCAAAGAATATATGGTGATAAATATTGTGTTGATATTGTTAATGAGCTGTGTGCTCTATTTTTGGCAAAGCGTATTCTTTTTTGAACCTCCAATGATAGACAAACCCATACCAAGCAAGCCACCTCGCCCCGGTGGTGGCAGTGGTTATTTTCCACCACGTTCTATTTTTGTGATGCGCGATATGCTCTCTATGGTGCTTACCGTGGCCTTAGCCACCGCCATCAAGCTGGTAGGACGATGGAGCCAAATTGAAAACGAAAAAAATCAGGCGGAAAAGAACCGCACAGAAGCCGAGTTGAAAAACTTACGCAGCCAACTCAACCCACATTTTTTGCTCAACACACTCAACAACATCTATGCACTTATCGCTTTCGATACCGACAAGGCTCAACAGGCAGTGCAAGAGTTGAGCCGATTGCTTCGTCACGTGCTCTACGACAATCAACAGCCTTTCGTATCACTGGGAAAAGAGATGGATTTTATACGCAACTACATCGAACTGATGCGTATCCGCCTTTCTACCAACGTGACCGTGCAAACTCAAATCAACATTTCGCCCGATAGCCGCACACAAATCGCACCTCTTATTTTCATTTCACTCATCGAGAATGCGTTCAAACACGGCATCTCTCCTACCGAACCGAGCCTCATCTTCATCGGATTTTCGGAATCGGAGCATCAAGTGGAATGTGTGATTACAAATAGCAACTTCCCCAAATCGAATGGTGATAAAAGTGGTTCAGGAATCGGACTACACCAAGTAAAAAAACGCTTGGAACTTCTATATCCTGGAAAACACAGTTGGAAATGCGGATTGAGCGAAGATGGCAAGACCTATACTTCGCAACTTATCATTGAAATCTAAAACAATATGCGATATGACTTTAACCTGCGCCATTGTAGATGACGAACCTTTAGCACTCAACCTACTGGAAAGCTATGTGAAGAAAACCCCATTCCTTTCGTTGCAAGGCAAATATTCGAGTGCAATACAAGCGATGAAGGAGCTACCAGCAAAGAGTGTAGACCTCATTTTCTTAGACATTCAGATGCCCGACCTAAACGGATTGGAGTTTTCGCGAATGGTAAGCGAGCGCACTCGAATCGTTTTTGTTACCGCATTCGAACAATATGCTTTGGAAGGATACAGGGTGAATGCACTCGACTATTTGCTGAAACCAGTATCGTACATCGACTTTTTGCAAGCCGCCAACAAAGCTCTACAATGGTTTGAGTTGGTACAAAAACCCGAAGAGTTGGAAAGTATCTTTGTAAAAAGCGATTATAAATTAGTGCAGATAGAGCTAAAAAAGATACTCTACATTGAGGGGCTGAAAGACTACATAAAAATCTATACCGAAGAACAGCCCAAACCCATTCTATCATTAATGAGCCTAAAAGCGATGGAAGAGCTTTTGCCCGCTTCACGCTTTATGCGAGTGCATCGTTCATTTATTGTGCAGAAAGATAAAATCAAGGTGATAGACCGCGGAAGAATAGTGTTCGACAAAACCTATATCCCCGTGAGTGAAAGCTATAAAAGCGAATTTCAACACTTTTTGGACGGAAGAAGTAAATAAATAAGTTTTTTGTCGATAAAATCGCTTATTTCATCGATTTAGCTTATGATTAGATTACAATTTTAATTATATTTGTATCGAACAAAAAGGAGTTGTGAAACTCTTAGTATAAATAACTATAGAATAGTTTAGTTAAGTCTAGTTTAGTTTTTGTGTGAAAGACCTCCCCGTTGGCGAACGAACAAGGAGGTCTTTACTTTTTGTGCATCATATCAAGTATATATAACGGCAGAGGTAGACAAGCCTTGCCAGCAAGCGGGGTTTTGATATAAAGTTATATCTAAAAAATCGAGGCTATCCTGATGAGAGTATAGCCTCGATTTTTTTTTAAATGTTTCAACTAATTACTCCAACGTTTGATAAGAGTCTTCGATATACTCGAACTCTCCTTTTCCTGTCACAAGATATTTAATTTGTTGCACACCAGCCGAAGCACTCGAATTATAAGTGTCGTAGTTGATGGTAACTGTCACATCGATGCCTGGTATCACATCCATATCGCCGTGATAATATTGCAAGGAATATACAAAAATACCACTCTTAGCGTGTTCGGCTATAATTTCAGACATCTCTGCATCAGTGGTCACAGATGGATAGTAAGGTCTCCATTTGGCAGGAGTTATATCTACATTGCCATAATATGCCGAACAACCATAATAGAACTCACCAGTTCCATAAGAATCAACATACTCACTACCAATATGCTCTTTTACGCCATCTACCGTCACTTGCATAAACTCCTTGGTATAAGCATCTCCTTTTTTAAGCGTGATAACAATACTTGGATCGTAATTCCACACACTTCCATCATATACAAACTGATCAGTTAGTACTTCGATATTGGTATTCTTCACCCACGTTCCCGATGCGAATGTATATTCTTCGGAAGCTATCTCTGTAGTAGTGCCATCGTAGTAATAATAGACCGCAGCAATCGTTTGTTCGTTTTGGGCATAAGGATATTGCAAACCTAAAAACTGCGGTATGTAGTTGTCTGGTTTATAGGTAGCCGAGAAGTTGTTGTTCGACAATCCCATTTGACGATAATCGGATGGAGACACCATAGCTGTGCCTTCGGCTGCTACCCAGTTGCTACCATTGTATTGATACATCACGTAAATTTGTTCTGCATCGGCCGCACGAGTATAGGCCATTCGTGAAAGTGGTGAAGAAGCTTCTTGCACCGAAGTAATCATTGTGTTGAGATACTTGGTGCTACTACCCGTAGAGCCAATGCTATATCCCACAACGACAACCTCTTTGCCATTTAGTTCGGCATCTACACTTCCTGCTATCGGATTGGAAATAGAGCCAACCACCGTAGCACCGTCAACCGTCACATTGTAGTAGTTTCCACTAATGCTCAAGATGCCTTTGTAGCTGACATAACGCACATAAGGAGCTTCTGCATAAGCATCAACATCGTCTATCGTCATACTGTATGGAGTAGGATGAGTAGTTGACCCATTTCCTTCGGTAATCGAGGTTATGGTTGCGGTATTTCCATATTGCTTTAATCCACCATAAACACTTGTAGTGCCCGAAACCAACACCGAAGAGCCTATCGGTAAGTCGGTGTTTACATACACTAAGATAGAACCTGTACCATCGTTTACCAAAAAACCACGCGTGTAGGTAGCTACAATTTGCCCCTGAATGGTGTAATCACCCACATCGGATAGCTGCACGATGCCAATAGGTGTTGAAGCAGTAGTACCTACCTCAACCACCGATGTAGCCATTGTATTGACATACTTTACTCCACCTACACCAACCGTATAGCCTGTTACAACAACTTCTTTACCACTTAAATCGGGCGAAATAGTGCCATTGACGGGGTAAGCGATGCTACCAATAGCGGTAGTTGCCCCTTCGATAGCTACGTTGTAATAGTTGCCAGAGATTGACAATACTCCTTTGTAAGTCACATATTTTAATGCAGCCGATGTGTTGTTTGCCACATACGCATCCATATCGGAGGCTGTCATTTCAGTAGCAATAGGATATGCAAAACTGTCACTGCCCGCCAAACGAGTGATTTCCAACCCCGACGCTCCAAACTGCTTGGCACCGCCATAAGTTGAGGTTGTTCCTTTCACGGTCAATTCATCGCCCAACGAAACATTGGGAAGAGCATTTTCGTAGACCAAAATAGTGGATGTTCCATCGGTCAATAAGAAGCCACGTGCATAGGTTGCAGCAACTTTACCTTTCACGAAATAATCCCCATCCGGGCCTTCCACTGCATCTGTTATGCTGTTATAAACGTTTGTTGGTTCGTCACTCGATGATGGATCGTTGGCAGAATAGCTGTATTGTACCGCTAAATACTGTCCGCTCACAGGGTTTGCTATGGCATTGCGAAGAATGCGAGGCAAATAAGTAGCAGCTGGCTTCGATGGATAAAAATAATCTATTCCCTCTTTATCGAGTACCGAAGCGTAGTCTTCACTTGTTAGCACATAAGTTTCGGCAGCATCTATTTCAGCTAAATATTCGGGTGCATCAACCGATTGATTGTAGGTGAGCTTTATGGCAGACCCAGCATCTGCGGTGTACCACTTTGCGGCAAGAAATGCTGGAACATATTCTTCTGCAGTAATCACATCCGAAAAACAAAGTTTAGACGACAATGCTGTCAACTCACTACCAACACCTGCTTCGGCAGCAAGCTTCTTATTGGTCGAATTGCTTGCAATGGTGGCATAATCGGAATCCGTAAGCGTGTATTCGAGCTTAACAACATCTTCGGGAGAGGTCAACTCTTTGAGCCCATCAAAATTTTTATCATTATAATTACAGCCAGTCAGTGTTATCAAGGCAGCTGCAAACGGTAGTATTATATGTTTTTTATTCATAATTGCTTATTCGTTAAATCGTTAGAAGCCTATTTTCAATCGGATGTTAAAAGTACGTCCAAAGCCGTAGAACACATTGTAGGCAGTTTGCCAATCGTGCTTGCTACCATCCATTGCATCGGTAATGTAGGTTTGATTGAAAAGATTATTGATATTTCCCGAAAGAGTAGCGTTTACTTTACCAAAATCGAAACGATAATAAGCGTTAAGGTCGAATGTGCAAGCCATCGGGATGCGCCAAGGTGTCTCAAAGTTTTTCACACCATTTAGCACAATATCGCTGGTGTTGAGTTGCCAATCGGCATAATTGTTGGAGAATAAGTTCCAATCCAGACCTATGCCCAATGATTTTGTGACACGTGCATTCAAGCCCAAAGCGGCTGTTAACTGGGCTGAACCTCCTTCTTTTACACCTTTCAGGTTGAGAAGCATCGTAGATGGAGTTAAGTTATTTTCACGAGCAGGCACAATAACGCTTTGCTCTTTCCCATCGGCTGTGTTTACTGTTGCATTAGCTATAAATTGTCCTTCCACAGTAAACTGTCCACTTGCATTGTTGTCCCAATACCAATCGCCAATGGAAAACATACCATTAATGTCTAACCAATAAAGAGGTTTGAAAACAAAATCCAACTCGATGCCTTTATGAATAGAGTTGATACCTTGCATATTGATAACGGCACGCGTGTCGGCAATATTCAAATCGGCATTGTAAACATCACTCAAGTTACCCTCATAAAAAGTTATCGTAGTAGACTTGGCCATAGTCTTGTCTTTCCATTTCGTAAAATAAGCGTTGATATTGGCTGAGAATATCGCCGAGCGAAAGCCATATCCAATTTCTACTGAGAATATCTTTTCGTTCACTGCATTCTTATTCAACGCATTGCTGTTGGTAGCATTCAGAAACACACCGCCCGAAAAGAAAGGTGCCCGGCTGATGTGACCAATGTTGGCAAACACGTTGTGCTGCTCGGTAATGTTGTAGTTGATGCCACCTTTTGCCGACCAACCGATGAAGTTTGCAGTAGACGACCTTGCGTGCTCTTTGTCGTAATAAAATCTATCATATCGCCAATAGCTGTTATTTGAAATAGAGGCCGCCACGAACGCACTCAATTTATCTTTGTTGTATTCCGCTTGTCCAAACAGCCCTTCGGACACTACATATCCATCGTAGTCGCGATAAACCACATCGCCTACTTGAAGCTTTTTGTTGATAAAGGCATTGCCAGCCAAAGCAGCAGAATTGTTTGCAGAAAGCACCGACTTGCGAGATGAAGAGTCTACAAAAAAGTCACCACCATACAGGTCGGTAATTTCGTTGGTATGAATACCTTTATAATAACGGAGGTCGATGCCACCATAAAAATCAAAGTCTTTGTACTTGGATGTGTAGGTAGAAAGCAATCCATACCAGTTGTGATTGTTTTTCGATTTAGACATCACCATTGTCGAACCCTCTTCGCTGGCTTGATTGAGTGCATATATGTCTTGATACGCAAACGTGCCATCGGGGTTGCGATAAGTCATATTGAGCACACCATTACTACTACCATACCAGTTATTTCGATCGGCAGTTGTCAAACCTTGACCGCTATAACCGTAGCCACGCCCAATAGAGACGTAGAGTGCTGTACTCAAACTTGAATTTTGATTGATTTGCCAAAGATGATTCAAAGACAATTGGGGTTTGTTATATTGATTGCGTTGAGATGTTTTTCGCTGACCATCAATGCCAAAGCCATAGGTGGGATTGTATTTATAGCCACTTTCGCCATTCATATATTTCTTGCCATATTCTTGCCAACCCTCGATAGTCAATCCATCGTTGCGGTTGCGCTGATTGTGCCATTGCGGAGCACCAAATCCTGTAAATGACAACTGATGATTGTCATTAATTTGTTTTGAGATATTCACAAACCAGTTGTAGCCCTCGAAATTAGTGCCTTGAATATATCCATCGCCCCAAGTTCTTCCACCCAACAATGATAGCGACCATCCTTTTTTTGAAAGCCCTGTCGATACGTTGAATAGAATTTTATTGTATCCATCATTGCCCATCGCATAAGACACGGCTCCTCCTTTTTTTGTATCGATAGAGCGTGTGATAATGTTGATTGAGCCACCTACCGAAGGAGACGAAACTTTGGCCGCTCCAAGTCCGCGCTGAATTTGCATCGAACGAGTCACATCCGAAAGGCCTGCCCAGTTGCTCCAATATACACCTCCCCACTCCATATCGTTCATCGGAACACCGTTAATCATCACCGCCACGTTTTCGGACTTAAAGCCACGAACCGTGATTTTGGAATCGCCATAACCACCGCCTTGCTTTGTGGCATATACACCTGGAGTTGATTTCAACACTTCGGGAAATTCTTGCGTACCCAACTTTTCGTCTATAAATGTAGGTGTAAGGGTAGATACAGCGACTGGTGTTTTGCGAGCTACCGCAATGGATGAAGTAATCGTGACATCACTCAGCGCAAAAGCGTCCGATTCTAACTTTATCACACCTAAGTCTATCGTTCCTCCACTCTGAGTTATTTTCTTCTTGAAATCTTTGTAACCCAAATATTTGATTACCAGCGTTTCATTCGGATTGACTTTTAGGGTGAAGAACCCGTCTAAATCAGTCACACTACCGTGCGAGGTGTTCGCTAAAGTTACGGCCGCACCAATCAATGGCTCTCCCGTTTCAGCATCTACCACTTGCCCTTTTACTGTTGTTTGCGCCAATGCGTCGGCTGCCGAGCAGATACATAATATCGAAACAAACAGAAAATGAATAAGATGTCTTTTCATAAATTATCTTTGTTAATTAATAGAATATGTTGGTCTACAATTGTTTATAAACATTGGTATAATTAATCACATTTAAACAGTGCAGAATTCAATTTGCAAATGCAACTGAATTCAGGTTTATAATTTGCTTAAATTTTTCATTTGGCGTGAGGTATCCAAGTCTTTTACGAGGTCGATTATTGAGAATATTTTCAATTCGTTTAATCTGTTTGTTGGTTACTTCACTAAAATCCGTACCCTTTGGGATATATTGCCTGATAAGTCCGTTAGTGTTCTCATTGGCACCACGTTCCCAAGAGTGATACGGTTTACAAAAATAGTATTTTATATCCAATTTTTGTGAAATCTCCTCGTGTTTTGCAAATTCTTTTCCA
Source organism: uncultured Bacteroides sp. (assembly GCA_947074275.1). Lineage (GTDB taxonomy): Bacteria > Bacteroidota > Bacteroidia > Bacteroidales > Bacteroidaceae > Bacteroides. The sequence continues at coordinate 364 of CAMTPA010000022.1, read as the reverse complement.
TTGTCAGCCGTAATAGTATGTATCAAGGTTTTCACTTTACGCAATGCCCAAGCAGTTATTTTCGCCACAGGAACGGCTTCTTTTCCCGTTAGCTTACGAATCCAAACTCGGCTCGTTGCTCTGTCATTTATGGTAAGAATAGCCCCTTTGTGGCTCTTACCTATTATTGTATCTATCTCTAAATCCCCAAATCGTTCTTTGAGTTCAACTACGGGCGGACGCTCATCAATATCTATCCTGTTGGGGATAAAGCCTCGTCCTGCATTCTTCGAGCCTCGTTTAGCGTACTTGCGTCCTTGCCTGCGAAGAAGTTTGTGTAGTATTCCACCTTTTCGCTTATCCTCCCAAATCCAACGATAAATCG
>CAMTPA010000021.1 GCA_947074275.1 uncultured Bacteroides sp. | reverse complement strand
AGATGGAATCTCGTGACTGGAGTTCAGACGTGTGCTCTTCCGATCTAAACGATAATGGCAGATTCGCATCTGTTGCAACGTGTTGATATTTTATGTGGTGATTTTGAAGAAACAAAGAAATACGCAGCTGCTGATACATTCTTTTATTTGGATCCTCCCTACAAACCATTAAATGACACATCTTCTTTTAATAGCTACGTCAAGGAGGCCTTTGACGATCGGGAACAAATTAGGCTTCGAGATTTTTGTAATGGCATTGCATCTAAAGGTTGCTCTTTTTTGCTAAGCAATTCGGATGTTAAAGGAAAGAATCCTGCTGATGATTTTTTTGATGACCTGTATAAAGATTATAATATAAAACGAGTATTTGCTACACGTATGGTAAATGCCAATGCAGAGAAAAGAGGAAAACTGACAGAATTGATGATAACTAATATGGAAGGCAATATGTATTTGTAGTTCTGGTCAATATTAAGAATGAGATGTTTTTTATTTATAAATGATTAAGATGAAAATACATACGACAGAAGAATTTGATATGTTTATGTCACAATTGGTTGACACAAATGCAACACTTGATTTTTATACTGATTTTGAAAAATGTAAAAGATATGTTGAAAACATTTCCATAAAATTGAATCAGTTGAACTATCTGATAGGCAAAGATGATTTGAATGGTGCTGTTTCTGCGTTATGGAGCGAAAATCCAAACGTATTTTCTGTTTTAGACATTCTTATTGCAGTGCGAACAAGAGATAAAAAGAAAGTTCTGGATGACGCAGGAGTGCCACGATTGATAGAAAGCTATTTTTGTACGCTTGATGGTGTGTTAGAATATATCAATAACACTGGTTTGAAAGACTTGTTCTGTAACAAACAGGTTACAAATCTCGTTGATTATGTTTTTGGTATTGAAGTAGGGCTTGATACAAATGCACGCAAGAATCGCAGTGGAACACTTATGGAAAACAAAATTGCTCAGATTTTCGATAATGCAGGTATTGTGTACCGTAGAGAAGTCTACTCTTACGACTTTGAAAATGTTAACAAGATTCTTGGTGAGGATGTGAAGCGTTTTGATTTCGCTATTTCCGCATCGAATAAAACTTATCTAATAGAGGTGAATTTTTATAGTGGAGGAGGTTCTAAATTAAATGAGGTGGCACGCTCATATACAGATTTATCTCCTAAAATAAATAGTTGCTCCGATGTTGAATTTGTATGGATTACTGATGGGATAGGTTGGAAAAATGCAAGAAATAAACTTGAAGAGGCTTTTTATGCTATTCCTCATATTTATAACCTGACGACTGTGGTTGATTTTGTGAAGAGAATAAATAAAAGTGCTATTGATTAAAATAATTGCTACTGTCTTATAATGATGTTGATACCTTACTTTCGTTCCAATGATCGTCATTTTACTCTCCTGCAAGGAGATTGCATTGAAGTCTTATCTAAGTTTAACTTTAAGTTTGATATGATTTTTGCTGACCCTCCTTATTTTTTGAGCAATGGAGGGATAAGTTATCAAAGTGGTAATATAGTAAGTGTAAATAAAGGGGATTGGGATAAATCCAAAGGATACGAACAAGATAATAAATTTAATCTCAATTGGCTAACTGAGTGTAGAGACAAACTCACGGATAATGGAACGATTTGGGTGAGTGGAACTTATCATAACATTTTTAGTATAGCAAACTGCTTAACTGAGTTAGGCTTTAAAATTCTAAATGTTATAACGTGGGCTAAAACAAATCCACCACCAAACATCTCTTGTAGGTATTTTACGTTTAGCTCTGAATTTATCATTTGGGCACGGAAGTGCAAAAATGTACCTCATTATTATAATTATAAACTAATGCGTGAAATGAATGAGGGAAAACAAATGACAGATGTATGGCGATTGCCAGCTATTGCACCTTGGGAGAAAACGTGTACAAAGCATCCTACGCAAAAACCTCTTGCGCTATTAACACGTATAATATTGGCCTCAACTCGGCCTGATGACTGGATACTTGATCCTTTTTCGGGAAGTAGTACAACTGGAGTGGCTTCTAATTTATTCGGACGTAGATTTTTAGGAATAGATTGTGATACAGGTTATTTGGATATATCACAAGCAAGAAAGTTGGAGATTGAATGTGTATCCACAGCTGATATTTATCGAAAGAAAATAAATAAAACGTTGGGTGGCTCTATACAAACAGAAGATGATGGTAATGAAAAAGTTGTTAATTTGGATTGTGTAAACGAATTTTTTTCAGAATATGTGCGGCAAAGAGAACTTCCGTTTTAAGAAACGATTCTTCTTTTTACAATGATGGCATTCTGTAAAAAATATGGATGGCAGAACGTGAATAGCTTTACATCGTAAGCAACGTTCAGTAATGAGCTGAGGATACTTTGAAAAATAAGCGATGCCTACTACCACGTCACTGCCTTTACACTCACTCAATCACTCCTATCTGTTTGGCTGGAACACCACCTACAATGGTGTTTGGAGCAACATCTTTGGTTACTACTGCCCCTGCGCCAACGATTGCATTGTCACCAATCGTTACACCCGGAAGAATGGTCGCATTTGCGCCAATCCATACTCTTTTCCCGATAATCACAGGCTTGGGATCGAGCGCGCTTCGCTCTTGAGGGGCAAAGCCGTGGTTGAGTGTGGCTATCACGGTTTTGGGGCCAATAAATGAATAGTCGCCAATGGTAATACCTCCTTGGTCTTGAAACTGGCAGCCCGAATTGATGAAAATTCCTTTTCCAAGCGTGATGTTCTTTCCGCAATCGGTGTAGAATGGTGGAAAAAGAGCAAAGTTGTCATCTACGGGCTTTCCTATCAAGTGCGAAAAAAGCTCTCTTATCTCTTCTTCTGTGTGGTATTTATAGTTTAGTTCGCAAGTGATGCGCATCGCTTCGTGGCTCAATTTGCGCATATATGCCAACTCTTCCGAGTTGGGCTCTACTCTTTTCCCACTATTCAGGTTTTCAATAAATTTCTTTAGTTCCATCCGTTTTATCTCAAGTTGTCTTCAAAGAATGTCACGATTTTGTTGTAAGGAATCACGTTCGCTTGATTGTCGTAAAGGTCAACGTGAGTTGCATCGGGGATGATAAGAAGCTCCTTGTTGTCGCCTTGCAGATTTTTGAACGCATCCTCGCTGAAATAGCGTGAATGTGCGTTCTCTCCGTGTATCATTAGCACGGCACTGCGTATTTCGTCGCTATATGCAAGCAGTGGCATATTGATAAACGGAAGTGAAGAGGTGATGTTCCATCCATCGTTCGAGTTGAGTGAACGAGGATGATACCCACGTGCCGTTTTGTAATAATCGTAATACTCCTTCACGAATTGTGGCGCATCTTCGGGAAGCGGATCTACCACTCCGCCACCACGAGTATAAAACCCGTTTTTAGCATCGATAGTGCGTTGTGCGTTTAGCTTTTTACGCAGTTCATATCGGTCGTCTGCACTCATCGAGTCGAAATAGCCGTTGGCATTCACACGGCTCATATCATACATTGTGATGGTGGTTGTGGCCTTGATGCGTGTATCTATTGCGGCGGCGTTGAGAGCCATTCCACCCCAGCCACAAATACCAATAATGCCAATACGCTCAGGGTCTACGTCATTGCGAGTAGAAAGATAATCTACCGCTGCACTAAAATCTTCGGTGTTGATGTCGGGAGAAGCCACATAGCGCGGTTCTCCACCGCTTTCGCCCGTGTACGAGGGGTCGAAAGCAATGGTAAGAAAACCTCTTTCTGCCATTTCCTGTGCATACAATCCCGATGTTTGCTCCTTGACTGCACCAAATGGACCGCTCACCGCAATGGCTGCAAGTTTTTCACTCTTCTTTTGTTTGGGAATATACATATCACCCACCAACGTGATGCCATAACGATTTTTGAACTCCACTTTTTGGTGTTCCACTTTGTTGCTCAGCGCAAATGTGTAATCTTTCTTGCTTTCCATATTCTGCTCTTTTTGTTGGCCATATCCACTACTTACCATTGTAGTGATGGCCATGGCCCATACGATTAATCTTTGTTTCATTTCTTATCTCTGTTTTTGTTTCGTTTGCAAAGATACCCGTATGCAATGATGCCGTGTGTAGACAGATTACAGACATTCATACCCAAATTACAGTTTCTTCTTTTGGCTGATGTGTGTCTTCCAAATAGAGAATAAAATAGGTTGACGTGCTGTGACAATTGTAAATCAGTGTTAAAAAAGAATATAGAAATTCAAAACCAATTTGTTTTTAGCTGTTATTTGCTTCTTTTTTAGGTAATATTTTGTAGACGAATAGATTATTTGTATCTTTGCGGTCGAAATGGATGAAAGGGAGGGGGCGATTAAGCTCCTTTTTTTGTACTCATATATATGAATCGATGATAGAAAAGAAAACAGTTAGTCAAATTGTAGACGAGTGGTTGGAAGGAAAAGACTACTTCTTGGTGGAGGTGACTGTAAGTCCCGACGATCGCATTGTGGTTGAGATAGACCACGCTGAAGGCGTTTGGATTGAAGATTGTGTGGAGTTGAGCCGCTACATTGAGTCGAAGTTGAACCGTGAGGAAGAAGACTACGAATTGGAAGTGGGATCTGCTGGTATCGGACAGCCGTTTAAGGTGTTGCAGCAGTATGTAAACCACATTGGCAGCGAGGTGGAAGTGCTGACAAAGGCTGGTCGCAAACTTACAGGAATGCTTAAAGAAGCAGGCGAAGAAAAGTTTGTGGTTGGTGTAGAAAAGAAAGTGAAAGTAGAAGGCTCTAAGCGTCCGAAGTTGATGGAAGAGGATGAAACTTTCCGTTACGATGAAATCAAATATACGAAATACTTAATTAGTTTTAAATAATTATGGCCAAGAAAGAAGAAACAATCAGCTTGATTGATACCTTTTCGGAATTTAAAGAACTGAAAAATATCGATAGAACAACGATGGTAAGTGTTCTCGAAGAGGCATTCCGTAGTGTGATTGCTAAAACGTTCGGCACTGACGAGAACTATGACGTGATTGTGAACCCTGATAAGGGGGATTTTGAAATATGGCGTAACCGTGAGGTGGTAGCCGATGAGGATTTTGAAAATCCACACATGGAAATCTCACTAACCGAAGCTCAAAAGATTGATGCATCTTACGAGGTAGGCGAAGAGGTAACAGACGAATTCGACTTTGCAAAGATGGGTCGTCGTGCTATCTTGAACTTACGTCAAGCTTTGGCTTCTAAAATTTTAGAACTAGAAAAAGATAGCCTATACAATAAATACATTGATAAAGTAGGTACTATTATAAGCGCAGAGGTTTATCAAATTTGGAAAAAAGAGATTCTTCTGCTCGACGACGAAGGAAACGAATTGTTGCTGCCTAAAACAGAGCAAATCCCTGCCGATTTCTATCGCAAAGGTGAAACAGCTCGTGCAGTAGTAGCTCGTGTAGACAACAAGAATAATAATCCAAAGATTATCTTGTCGCGCACATCGCCCGTATTCCTTGAACGTCTATTTGAAATGGAAGTTCCCGAAATCAACGACGGACTCATCACAATTAAGAAGATTGCACGCATCCCAGGCGAACGCGCTAAGATTGCTGTAGAATCGTATGATGATCGCATCGACCCAGTTGGTGCTTGTGTGGGTGTGAAAGGTAGTCGTATTCATGGTATCGTACGTGAACTTCGCAACGAAAACATCGACGTAATCAACTTTACTTCAAATGTTTCGTTGTTTATACAGCGTGCACTTAGTCCGGCCAAAGTATCTTCAATTCGTTTGAACGAAGAAGATAAGAAAGCAGAAGTATTCCTTCGCCCAGAAGAAGTGTCGTTGGCTATTGGTAAAGGTGGTTTGAACATCAAACTAGCCAGTATGTTGACCGAGTACACCATTGATGTATTCCGCGAATTAGAAGAGGGCTCAGAAGACGAGGACATCTACTTGGATGAATTTAGAGATGAGATTGACGGATGGGTAATTGACGCCATTAAAGCTATTGGTATTGATACCGCTAAATCGGCTCTGAATGCTACACGCGAAATGCTTATCGAAAAGACCGATTTGGAAGAAGAAACGGTGGACGAGGTATTGCGCATTTTGAAAGCAGAGTTTGAAGAAGAATAATCGATAGTTGTGCATATGTTTCCATACGAAGCGTATGCATTATCTATTAATGCTTCATTAGAGATTCTGCAAGCCGAATCGGGGTAAAAGCCCCACGGCTCTATTAAATTTATTATTTAAAAGTATGACGATAAGGTTAAACAAAGTAACAAGAGACTTGAATGTAGGTATCTCGACGGTAGTCGAGTTCTTGCAGAAAAAAGGATTTACCGTAGAGGCTAATCCTAACACTAAAATTTCACAAGAGCAGTATGCTATGCTTGTGAAAGAGTTCAGCACAGACAAAAACCTTAGGCTTGAATCCGACCGCTTTATTCAAGAGCGTCAAAATAAAGATCGTAACAAAGCTTCTGTTGCGATTGATGGATATAGCAAAGAAGATAAAAAGAAAAAGGAAAATGTGAAGGAAGAACTTGTAGAAACGGTTGTTCCCGAAGATGCTCGACCCAAATTTAAACCTGTCGGCAAAATAGACTTGGATAAACTAAATCGTAGAGAGACTGCTGAGGTGGTGAAACCACAACCAGAACCTGAAAAACAGGAAGTGAAAGTAGAGGCTCCTGTGACACCCACTGTTGTGGAAGAAGTGAAGAAAGAGGAACCAGTAGTTGTGGAACCTGTGGTAGAGAAGGTAGAAGTGGTGGAAAAAATAACTACAGCCGCACCTGTACCTGCACCTGCTGTTGAAACCGAAGCGAAGAAAGAAGAGATAAAAATGGAGAATACTCACCAGAAGCAAAAAGAAGTTATTAAAGAAGTGGAAAGCGTGGTGAAGCCAGAACAAAATGTGGCTGAAACGTCCGCAGAAAATGTGGAGGGTACGCAAGAAAAAGATGTATTTAAGATACGTCAACCCGAATTTGTGTCTAAAATCAATGTGATTGGTCAGATTGACTTGGCTGCATTGAATCAATCGACACGCCCTAAAAAGAAATCGAAAGAAGAAAAGCGTAAGGAACGAGAAGAGAAAGAAAAACAACGTTCCGACCAACGCAAGCAAATGAAGGATGCTATCATCAAAGAGATTCGTCGCGATGATGCTAAGACATCTCATAAGGACGGCGCAGATCAAGATCCAAATAAGAAAAAACGCGTTCGTATCAATAAAGAAAAGGTAGACGTGAACAACTCGTCTAACTTTGCTCGCCCTCAAAGACCAAACAATAATAATGGTGCGGGTGGCAATGGACCTCGTCCGAACAACAACGGGCCTCGTCCGAATAATAATAATGCAAACGGTGCAGGCGGTGGACAAGGTAGACCGCAAAACCGCAACAATAATAACAACAACAATCGCTTTAAAAAACCTGTGGTAAAACAAGAGGTGAGCGAGGAAGATGTTGCAAAACAAGTAAAAGAGACCTTAGCTCGCTTGACCTCGAAAGGTAAGAACAAGACATCGAAATACCGTAAGGATAAACGTGAGATGGCTTCTAACCGTGCTCAAGAGCGCGAAGACCAAGAAATGGCAGAAAGCAAGACATTGAAGCTAACCGAGTTTGTGACAGCAAACGAACTTGCTAATATGATGGATCTTTCTGTAAATCAAATTATCGCTACGTGTATGAGCATTGGTATGATGGTTTCTATCAACCAACGACTTGATGCGGAAACGATTAACTTGGTAGCAGAAGAGTTTGGTTATAAAACAGAATACGTGAGTGCTGAAGTGGCACAAGCAGTGGTAGAAGAAGAGGATGCAGAAGAGGATTTGAAACATCGTGCTCCAATTGTTACAGTAATGGGACACGTAGACCACGGTAAGACTTCTTTGCTCGACTACATTCGCAAAGCAAATGTAATTGCTGGTGAAGCGGGTGGTATCACACAGCACATTGGTGCTTATCACGTGACACTCGAAGATGGACGTGATATTACGTTCCTCGACACTCCAGGTCACGAAGCATTTACTGCGATGCGTGCCCGTGGTGCGAAAGTGACCGATATTGCTATCATTATTGTAGCGGCCGACGACAACGTGATGCCTCAGACAAAAGAGGCAATCAATCACGCTATGGCTGCTGGTGTACCGATTGTGTTTGCTATTAATAAGGTAGATAAACCAACAGCTAACCCTGATAAAATAAAAGAAGAGTTGGCACAAATGAACTATTTAGTAGAAGAGTGGGGCGGTAAATACCAATCGCAAGACATCTCTGCTAAAAAAGGTACAGGTATACAAGAATTGATGGAGAAAGTGCTTCTTGAAGCCGAAATGCTCGACTTGAAAGCTAATCCTGATAGAAATGCTACGGGTTCTATCATCGAGTCTACACTTGATAAAGGACGTGGTTATGTGGCTACGGTGCTCGTGTCGAACGGTACGCTCAAAGTGGGTGATATTGTTTTGGCAGGAACACACTACGGTCGCATCAAGGCAATGTTCAACGAACGTAACCAACGCATCAAGGAAGCTGGACCAGCCGAACCTGCATTGATTCTTGGTTTGAACGGTGCGCCTGCTGCGGGTGATACATTCCACGTGGTAGCTACCGACCAAGAGGCTCGTGAAATTACTAATAAACGCGAACAGCTGCAACGTGAGCAAGGACTTCGTACACAAAAACTTCTTACTCTTGATGAGGTGGGTCGTCGTATTGCGTTGGGCAACTTCCAAGAGTTGAACATCATTGTGAAAGGTGACGTGGATGGTTCTGTTGAGGCTTTGAGCGACTCATTAATCAAGCTTTCTACTCCACAAATTCAAGTGAACGTAATTCACAAGGGTGTGGGTCAGATTTCGGAATCGGATGTTTCGCTTGCCGCAGCATCGGATGCTATTATTGTAGGCTTCCAAGTGCGTCCTTCGGGTGCTGCCGACAAGTTGGCAGAGAAAGAAGGAGTGGATATACGTAAGTATTCGGTTATCTACGACGCAATAGAAGAGGTAAAAGCGGCTATGGAAGGTATGTTGGCACCAGTAATGAAAGAGGTTGTGACATCTACAATCGAAGTGCGCGAGGTGTTCAATATCACCAAAGTCGGTTTGGTAGCCGGTGCATTGGTGAGAACAGGTAAAGCGAAGAGAAGTGACAAAGCGCGCTTGATTCGCGACGGTATCGTTATCTTCTCGGGTAGCATTAACGCCTTGAAACGCTTTAAAGATGATGTAAAAGAAGTAGGTACAAACTTTGAATGTGGTATCAGCTTGACTGGATGCAACGATATTAAAGTGGGCGACATCATCGAAACTTACGAAGAGGTAGAAGAAAAACAAACGTTGTAAAGAACAACGTATTGACATAATATCGAGGTGGTAATGTGGTAACGTTGTTTAAACGCCACCTTACCACCTTGTTTTATTTTATATAGGTTATGACTACTATTGATATTATTTTGTTAGTTGTTATTGCAGCTGGAGTTCTTACAGGTTTTTCTAAAGGAGCTATTCGTCAGCTTGCCTCCATCTTGGGCTTAATAGTGGGACTTTTTGCTGCAAAAACGCTTTATGCCTCAGTAGCGGAAAAAATATCACCACTTGTAGATGGCTCGATGACAACGGCGCATATTATCTCTTTTGCGGCAATCTGGATAATTGTGCCATTATTGTTTATCTTTGTAGCATCTCTCGTCACAAAAGCGATGGAAGTAATTCACTTGGGCTGGCTCAATCGTCTGATAGGAGCTTTGCTGGGTGGTTTAAAATATCTTTTGTTGGCAAGCATTGTGCTTGTACTTATCGAATACATTGATCCTGATAACACGCTGATTGATAAAACAAAGAAAGAAAGCTCTGTGTTATACTATCCGATGCAGAAGGTTGCGGTAATATTTTTCCCTGCTGCTAAGAAGGTAACACAACAATATATTAATGAATTTCATTTATAAACAATGCAAAAAGAAAAATTCAATAATAATAAGCCTCAGGCAAATAATGCCAAAACGGATGGTGTAAAGCAATCCAATGAATTTGTGCGCCAATTGGCCGAAGAGAAATATAAATATGGCTTTACCAGTGATATTCATACCGACATCATTGAGAAAGGCTTAAACGAAGATGTAATTCGACTTATTTCTTCAAAAAAAGAAGAACCAGAATGGTTGCTTGAGTTTCGTTTGCAAGCCTATGAGTACTGGCTAACACTCGAAATGCCTACTTGGGCGCATTTACGCATTCCACCAATCGACTATCAGGCTATCTCTTATTATGCCGACCCTACTAAAAAGAAAGAAGGCCCTAAGAGTATGGATGAGGTTGATCCCGAGCTTATTAAAACATTCGACAAGCTTGGTATTCCACTGGAGGAACGTATGGCACTCAGTGGTATAGCGGTAGATGCAGTGCTCGACTCGGTATCGGTGAAAACGACTTTTAAAGAGACGTTGATGGAGAAAGGTATTATCTTTTGTTCATTTAGCGAGGCTGTAAAGGAACACCCCGATTTAGTGAAAAAATACTTGGGTTCGGTAGTGAACTATCGTGATAACTTTTTTGCTGCGCTCAACTCGGCTGTATTCTCCGATGGATCGTTTGTATATATACCCAAAGGTGTTCGTTGTCCGATGGAGCTTTCCACCTATTTCCGCATCAATGCAGCTAATACGGGTCAGTTTGAACGCACGCTGATTGTGGCAGATGACGATTCGTATGTTTCTTATCTCGAAGGATGTACAGCACCTATGCGCGATGAAAATCAACTCCACGCTGCCATTGTAGAAATTATTGTTCACGATCGCGCTGAAGTGAAATATTCTACTGTGCAAAACTGGTATCCAGGCGATGCAGAAGGAAAAGGAGGGGTATATAATTTTGTGACCAAACGTGGCAATTGTAAAGGCGTAGATAGCAAACTCTCGTGGACGCAAGTAGAAACAGGCTCGGCTATCACGTGGAAATATCCATCGTGCATTCTTACTGGCGATAACTCTACGGCTGAATTTTACTCGGTAGCGGTGACTAATAACTACCAACAAGCAGATACGGGTACGAAAATGATTCATTTAGGTAAGAATACACGTAGCACGATTGTGAGCAAAGGTATATCGGCAGGAAAGAGTGAAAACTCTTATCGCGGATTGGTGCGTGTTGCTTCCAAAGCTGATAATGCTCGCAATTATAGCCAGTGCGACTCTTTGCTTTTGGGCGATAAGTGTGGAGCACATACATTCCCTTATATGGATATACGAAACGAAACAGCCCAAGTAGAACACGAGGCTACTACAAGCAAGATAAGTGAAGATCAGATATTCTACTGTAATCAGCGTGGCATTCCCACCGAAGATGCCATTGGGTTGATTGTGAATGGATATGCAAAAGAGGTGCTCAACAAACTGCCTATGGAGTTTGCGGTAGAGGCACAAAAATTGCTTGCTGTATCGCTCGAAGGTAGTGTAGGCTAATTGTTTAATCAAGTAAAAACAGAAAATATCAATATGGAAATGAAACCAATGTTAGAGATAAAAGACCTCCACGCCAATATCAATGGTAAGGAGATATTGAAAGGTATTAATCTGACTGTGAATCCTGGTGAAGTACACGCAATAATGGGACCCAATGGCTCAGGAAAAAGTACATTGTCATCTGTTTTGGTGGGCAATCCTGCTTTTGAAGTGACCAAAGGCTCGGTAATGTTTCGTGGAAAGGATTTGCTTGAGCTATCTCCCGAAGATCGTAGTCACGAAGGGCTGTTCTTGAGTTTTCAATATCCAGTAGAAATTCCCGGTGTAAGTATGGTCAACTTTATGCGTGCGGCTGTCAACGAACAACGTAAATACAAAGGTTTGACACCCCTTACCGCAAGCGAGTTCTTGAAGTTGATGCGCGAAAAACGTGCTGTTGTAGAACTTGACAATAAGCTTGCTAACCGTTCGGTAAACGAAGGCTTTTCGGGTGGTGAGAAGAAGCGCAATGAGATATTCCAAATGGCAATGCTCGAACCAATGCTTAGTATTTTGGACGAGACGGATTCTGGGCTGGATATAGATGCCCTGCGCATTGTGGCCGAAGGGGTAAACAAACTAAAAACACCAGAAAGTAGCTGCATCGTTATCACACACTATCAACGCTTGCTCGACTATATTAAGCCCGATATTGTACACGTGCTTTACAAAGGACGCATCGTAAAAACGGCAGGCCCCGAACTGGTGCTCGAACTTGAAGAAAAAGGCTACGACTGGATAAAGAAAGAGTTGGGCGAATGATAATTCGATTTATTGTGGAACACACAATAAAATGAAAATAAAAATAAAAAGAATATATATATGAGTGTAGAACAACAATATATCGACCTCTTCTTGCAATGCGAAGATATGATTTGCCGTCATACTGCTCCGGCGCTCAACCAAAAGCGTACGGCTGGCTTCAATCATTTTCGTGAGTTGGGTTTCCCCACTCGCAAACAAGAAAACTATAAATATATCGATGTTAGCCAATATTTTGCACCCGATTTTGGGTTGAATTTGAATCGGCTTGACATTCCTGTTAACCCCTATGAGGTGTTTAAGTGCGATGTGCCCAATATGAGTACTGTACTCTTTTTTGTGGTGAACGATGCTTTTTATAACAAAGAACTGCCTCGGACTAATCTGCCCGAAGGAGTACTGATGACTTCTTTGAAAGATGCGGCATTGCAACATCCCGAATTGGTACAGAAGTATTACGGACAGCTTGCTGACACGTCAAAAGATGGTGTGACTGCTTTTAATACGGCCTTTGCGCAAGACGGAGTATTTCTTTATGTTCCCAAGAATGTAGTGGTAGAAAGGCCCATTCAGTTGGTGAATATTCTTCGTGGCGATGTCGATTTTATGTCCAACCGACGGGTGCTTGTGGTGCTCGAAGAAGGGGCGCAGGCTTGTATGCTAACTTGCGATCACGCTATGGATGAGGTGAATTTTCTTGCTACACAAGTAGTAGAGGTGTTCGTGGGTGAGAATGCAAAGTTCGATTTCTACGAATTGGAAGAGACACATACCAACACCGTGCGAATAAGCAATATGTATGTAGAGCAAAAGGCTAACAGCAATGTGTTGCTCAATGGTATGACGCTGCACAATGGTGTGACACGCAACAATACCCAAGTGACTTTGGTGGGCGAAGGGGCAGAAATAAACCTTTGTGGTATGGCTATTGCCGATAAAAAACAGCAAATAGACAATAATACCACAATCGAACACGCTGTGCCTCACTGTGTAAGCAACGAACTCTTTAAATATGTGCTCGATGACTCTGCTGTGGGAGCATTTACAGGAATGGTGTTGGTGCGTCCTGATGCACAACAAACCAGCTCACAAATGACCAATCGCAACTTATTGGCTACTCGTGAAGCTCGTATGTACACGCAGCCGCAATTAGAAATATATGCCGATGATGTGAAGTGTTCGCACGGCGCAACAGTAGGCCAACTCGATGAGAAAGCTCTTTTCTATATGCGTGCTCGTGGCATTGCCGAAAAAGAAGCTCGCTTGTTGTTGATGTTTGCCTTTGTCAACGAGGTGATTGACAAGATACGTATGGAACCATTGAAAGACCGTCTGCACATTTTAGTAGAGAAACGCTTCCGCGGCGAACTCAATAAATGCCAAGGATGTGCCATCTGTAAATAATAGCTCAGCATTATGGATATACAAAGAATTCGCCAAGATTTCCCCATTCTCGACCGCAAGGTTTATGGCAAACCTTTGGTCTATTTAGACAATGGGGCTACCACTCAAAAACCACGTATTGTGGTAGATGCTATTACCGATGAGTATTATTCGGTCAATGCCAATGTGCATCGTGGGGTGCATTATCTGTCGCAGCAGGCTACCGAGCTGCACGAAAGCTCGCGCGAAACGGTACGTCATTATATTAATGCTCGTAGCACCAACGAGATTATCTTTACACGTGGCACTACCGAAGGAATCAATCTGCTGGTATCAACCTTTGGACAAGAGTTTATGCAAGAGGGTGACGAAGTCATTGTATCGGTGATGGAGCATCATAGCAACATTGTGCCGTGGCAATTGTTGCAAGCACGCAAAGGCATTAAGATAAAGGTAGTGCCTATGAACGATAAAGGGGAACTGCTACTCGATGAATACGAAAAACTCTTTACGGAGCGTACCAAAATTGTAAGCATTATGCAAGTATCCAACGTATTGGGAACTATCAATCCTGTGAAAGAGATGATTGCTACTGCTCACAAACACGGCGTGCCGTTTTTGGTAGACGCTGCCCAATCTATCCCTCATATGAAGGTGGATGTACAAGATTTGGATGCCGATTTTATTGTGTTTTCTGCTCATAAGGTATATGGGCCTACGGGTATCGGTGTGGTATATGGCAAAGAAGAGTGGCTCGATCGTCTTCCTCCCTACCAAGGTGGAGGTGAGATGATAAAACACGTGTCGTTCGAGAAAACCACTTTCAATGAACTGCCTTTTAAGTTTGAAGCAGGTACGCCCGACTATATCGGGACTACCGCTTTTGCAAAAGCATTGGATTATGTCAATGGCATTGGTATCGATCACATTGCAGTCCACGAACATCGTCTCACTCAGTATGCTACTGCCAAGATGAAAGAGATTCCTGGTATGCGTATTTTTGGCGAAGCGGCACACAAAGGGGGAGTTATTTCATTCTTAGTGGGCGATATTCACCACTTCGATATGGGCACCTTGCTCGACCGTTTGGGTATTGCTGTACGTACTGGGCATCATTGCGCCCAACCTCTGATGCAACGTTTAGGTATAGAAGGCACTATTCGTGCTTCGTTTGCGATGTACAACACAGAGCAAGAGATTGATGTGTTGGTAGAGGGCATTAAGCGTGTAAGTCAGATGTTTTGATTTAGTTTCGTTGATTGCCTAAATAAAAAGAAGCGGGGCAAATTCTTTGGATAAAAAGAGTTTGCCCCGCTTCTTTTGTTTCTTCTTGCTTACGCTACAAATCCTGAAAGAATGTGTTCAAGTTTGTTTCACGCTCAATATTTAGTTTTTTGCGAAGACGCAACCGAGCTTTTTTAAGAGCTTCTTCCGATTGGAAAGTGATATTCCCAATCTCTTTGTTGCTCATATTCAGTTTCAAAAACACGCAAAGTTTTCGTTCGTTGGGGGTGAGGGTAGGGAAGCGTTGATGCAATTGATCGTAAAACTGAGGAGTTATCTTTGTGAATAGCGTCTCGAACTCTTGCCAGCTCGAATTGTCTGATTGATTTTTATAATAACTGATGAGCGAACGCATATTTTCTTTCAGACTGTTTTCTGCCTTTTCTTCCATACTTTCAAGCAGTTTGATGCAGCGTGAATCCCTCTCGGCATTTTGCACCAATTTTAGCTTGGCGGCAGCCATTTCTTGTTGTTGCATCTCTATCTCGCGGTTTATGTTTTTAATTTGTAGCCTCAAGATACGCTTTTTAAGTTTACTCGATCGATACATCATCACCAACATCACAAATATAAGTACCGCTATGGCAGTTACTCCACCAATAATGTGTCGTTGGTTTTTGATTTTCATTTCGTGCTTAGCGTGTTCAAGTTCATACTCTCTTTTTTGCTTATCATATTCATACGAACTTTCGAGCAAGGTTAGCTTACGGATGTTGCTCTCATTGAAAATGCTGTCATTCAATGCTTTGTGACGTATATAAAGCTCGAGCGCATTTTTATAATTACCCATTTTCGAGTAGCTGTCCACCATTGTTAGCATCGATTCTTGCACGATGCTGTTCAAGTTTCGCTTGGTGGCTTCCTCAAGAGCTTTTTGCGCATATTCGATGGCTGAGGCGTGTTGGTTTCTTTTGTTGTGATATACCCCTTTTACCATCCATAGCTCTGGGAGTTTGCTTTTGTTCGAAAAAGTGTCTGCCAAAGCAAATGCTTGATTTAGATAATCGTTTGCCTCATCGAAGCTATTTTGGCTAATGTGATAGGTACAAAGGCTTTGTAGAATTGCTATTTGAATACTCTTGTCCTCTCCATCGACTATAGACCACGCTCTTTTGAGGCAGGCCAATGCTTCGGGGTTGTTTTGCTTTTGGTAGATGTTGCTTATATTGAGCAAGATTGCACAAGTTTGACTGCTATTATTTTGTGTTTTCGCTATTTCGTATGATTGAATTAATATTTCGATGGCTGCCTCATACTCCTTTTGTGCATACAGTATGCCTCCTATATTAGTCAGCGTCGAAATTTCTCCTCGTTTGTGGCCTATTTGCTCAAATATCTGTCTTGCTTTTATGTTATACTCCAATGCTTCTTTTAGCTTACCTTGCCGTTGGTAATTGATGGCTATGCCCCCATAAGATTGGCTGAGTTTTAATAAATCATTGTTTTTGATGCTGAACTCTATTACCTTATTTAGTAAGTCGATAGCTTCCAAGTACCTTCCTTCGCGTTCTCCATTGCGCGAAAGACTATAATGGATGTCGGCCAATATTCTGTCATCTTTTATGTTTTCTGCAATGGGCAACAGTCTCTTCAGTATACTGTCGCTTTGGGCTATTTTTCCAAAATCGGTGTATAGACTTGTTATTCCTATTTGGGTGCGACACATCCCTATTTTGTAATCAATTTGTTCTGCCAGTTCATACCCCTCTTCAAACAAATTCAGTGCTTTTTTTCGATCAATCCTGATGTGTATTACCCCTTTTATCCATAGGCTGTTTGCTATGCCCTCATCGTAGCCTATTTTTTTAGCCCATTCGTAGGCCTCTTCTGCATATCGTAAAGCCTCTTCGGATTCTTTCCAATAAATAGCATAAGCCAAATCATTGCTCACATCTATTTTTTGTTTATCTATCTTTTTATTTTTGGTATAAATGCGCTTGATACTATCTACATTTATTGTTTGCGCATTGGCGGAATAGCCAATTAGAATGAAAATGCCAAGTATTGATATTGTTTTAATTTTATAAAGAAGATGATGCATTGTGTTGTATTATAGTAATTCGATTTTTTTCTCCTCAAAGATAGGTTCATTGAACGTATGATACAAATTTTTGGAGAATCCAAATTGCATAAAATCTACTCTTTATGTTGCTTTTTCACATAGCTATACTTCGTTTGGTAGGTAGCTCTATCTACCAAGCTGGATAGGCCTATCTACCAAGCTGGGCAGGCCTATCTACCAAACGCATAATTATGTAGTTTGTGAAATGGAATAAAACGCACAGCTCTCCCTACTTTTTTAAGTGGACATTGGCTCGTTTACTTATTTTTCTTACCTATTGAGCGAAGCACATTGTCCTATTTATAGCCATTGATAATGAGTGTTTTACAATAATGTTGTCACCCCGATATTGCTATGTCCACTTATTGTCACCCCTCTTTTTTTGGTGAAAAGTCATAAATGATATACTTTCGGGCAATGGTTGTTTTAGAGGTTGAAAACGATTGACCCGTTCATAACCTCGAAACACCATAAATGAAAAAGAATTAAATAGATTGATTTTATAAAATCTGGTGATTAAAACGTTCAGACAATTCTTTCAATTAGCTTGTGTTGATGCATTGTCAATGCAGCTGATAGGAATCACAAAGGTTTGTAAGCACAAGAAGCGTCAAAAGCGTACTTTAAAAAATGAGAATCGAAAACTCAATGCCCATATTTACGAGTTCCAATGACTATTTACAGAGTTGCCCGACGTTTCTTTGCTATGCAAATCTTGGTGTTTCTTTTTTGCTCATCTCTTAATATCCATCCTCCCACTTATCAACATTACACGTCTCACTTGTTCACATTTATCTCTTTAACTATAAACGTTTGAGAGAGCCTTTTGCTTTTTTGTTGCATCCTATACGATTGTTTCAAATAAATTAGTTTTCTATGGTTACCTTTCTTGACTTTTGGGTATAAAAGAGAAAATGAAGTTGAAATGAAACGAAAAGTAAATCTTTCACGCTCTGTGGTGGAGCTGATTTGCAACGAGATAATTAAGGGTGAAAACAGCGAAATAGCAATAAAACTGACCGTGAATGAAGGTTGTTATTACGTGAATCAACAAAATGAACTCTTTTTACCTTGTTTGCCTCAGCGAGTTTATATGCCATTCACAGCCTTGGAAAAAACATTGCTTTTTTTCTTTTCATTTCATCCCGAGGGGATACTTATAAAAGAGCTTCCTCAGTATAAGGAAGAATTGGAAAATATCTATTTCGGTTTGTCTGTGAAAACCTCACGGAGTAATAAAGTGATTGATAATCTGATACATATAAAGTCCAATCGGTTTTATGAAGTCAACTCGTCTATCCGCCACAAGGTTGCAAAATGGGTAGGTCTGAATGTAGCAAATCTCTATTGCATTGAAAAAAACGAGAATAATTTTCACCAATTGAAAGCTACCTTTAGGTATGTGAAATAGTGAAACAAGGTTTGCTCAATTTTGTAAACAACCTTGTTGGCGGTGAAGACGTGTCTTCAAATGTTATAAATTTGGAACAAAAAGAAAACGAAATCGGAATGGGTAAAAAGGTACAGATTTCCTATGATGTTGTAAGGCTATTTATAAAAGATTTGCTTGCCAACAATCAGTTTACGTGCGACGACGAAATAGTGACGATGCTTCGCTATGCGAATACTTCAAATGCTGAAGGCTATGTATCGACGTATGAAAATGCCCACAAATTAATTGTAAACTGTGAAATGCGTATTCTTTTATCTGCTCAAACAGAGGTTGAGGTAAAGATGCCTTTGCTGTCTAAGGCACTCTTTCTGTTTTTTCTGATACGCCCTGAAGGGGTCGAATTTAAGGGCTTGCATCAATATTATGAAGAGTTGCTTTATCTCTATCAGCTGGTGGCAAAAGATAAAAATCTTGAAAAAGGGCGTATGCAACAGGCCTTGAGCAATTTGGTAGAGCCTGTAAACAATCGCATCTACGAGGCTTGTTCCATCATTCGCAAATCGCTGCTAAAAGTGGTAGATGCACATCGTGCCGATGAATACTGCATCACAGGTAGCAGAGGTGGCGTGCATCGCATACGGATGAATCGAAAACATCTTGTGGTGGAGCACGAAGAGTTGATGACTTATATGGAAAGTATAAAGAAGTGAATAAGAATCTGCTGTGATAGATGATTTTGTGTTTTTCTGGTGTTTTTCCTCTTTAATTGACTGTTTTCATCAATCTCCTCAATCGCTCTCATCCGAAAGTGTTTGGGGAGATTTCTCTTTGTTAAGTGAAAATTTATAATGATTATCTTGCTTTTCTCCTTGCCGATACGTATCTTTAGGCTACAAATAAGGATTATTCAATTACTCTTATATACTCCAATGCCGTGAGAAACTAAAAAGAGCGATTCCTGAGTTAAGGAGTCGCTCTTTGCTTAGAATGGATTCTCTTTAATATTCTATTATTTTCTTTGATAAGAGATAAACTCATCTATACTGCTGAGATACAGATTGTCGAATAGTGCAGCGTTGTGTACTTTAACGTGCGAGCCGAGCGTGTTGCGCAACATATAGTTGTATAAATCGCGAAAGCTAATGGTGGGGTTTCCCTCTATTGCATCGGTCATATTGTGTGTGAAGCGATTCGACATCCACACCGATAGCTCTTGACTATATACATCGGCAAACGATACTTCCATTTCGTCGGCAGCTGCTATGCAAAGCACACCCGGAATGCCTACTGAGGCTTTGGCTACGCTCGATGAGTAGCACGTTTCGATAAGCCAAAGCATTTTGCGAAACTTGCGCTCTTCCGAAAGTTGGCTCAGGGTGTTGTGCATTAGGCTGGTGGTGAAGCCACTTGCCTCTTTGAGCCAATCGAACTGACCCTTCGAACCGTGACCGCTCCAAAATACCAATACATTGTCGTTATCGGTAGCTTCTATCACGTGGGGAGTTCGTTCGCTGCGTTCACCAGCCAGAATAGCTGATATATCGGCAGGAGGTAACTGATTGGTATAGTAGTCAATTTCTATATCTTGATAAAGGTTGTTTCCGGTAGGTGATACCCGTATTTCGCCCGGATAGATATTGCTCTGGTTGTAGGCCAGGTCATCTTCCATTATCAGTATGATGCGGTCGTCGGTATATCCATTTCGCTTTAATATCTGATACATATTGAGCACATCGGCCTGATGGCGATAGTTTGCCCACGTGCTTGAGGCGGCTACAAGAAGTGCCCATTGCTCTTTCAACTCTTTGTATTCTATACCTGTAGAGGTGTTGTCGAATATTTGCTCCTGTTTCACTTGCCAGTTCCAGTTGGCAAGCGTAGCGTCGGTTCTGTTGCCACCATCCGAACTGCAAAAGTCCAAAAGAATAATCCTTCCATCGTATACCGACCAGTGGCAATATACCGTTTGCAACACATTGGTGTGTACCTCCTTGTCGAATTTGAGCGATCCTCCAGCTCCGCTGATGTTTAGGTATTTGCCTTGCTCGATTGCTTTGAATGTGCGATACATTCCCATCTCATCCCACGCAAGCATCTCGGTGCCACTGCCCGAAACTACTCGAATCATCGACTCGTTTAGATTCGCCTCTTGGGTAACGAAAGCGTCGGCGGCGGCAAAAGCGGTTAATAGTAGTGCGTCATACAACCTCGACTCAGCGCCCATCGGTGCTGTTCCGTAGCGTGTTCCGTAGGCTATCTCAAATCCCGTGGTAGGGTCGGAATACATAGCTACTCCCTCTACGCCAGTAGATAGACTACCCAAAGACAACAATTCGGGAATCATCGCTCCGTCCGAAAACAGTAGTTTAGGTCCTTTGTCTCCTCTGGTGCTGCGTGCCTGCAATATCGTGCGAATGTTTTCTATATCGGAGACCACACAGATGAGGTAATCGGCATCGCATCGCACGGCTGCTGTGGCCTGTGTGTCGATGTTATTGTTGTTGTAAATACGCACATCTTCTACTTCCAGCCCCAACTCTTGTGCTTGAAAGGCAAACCAATCTTTAAAAGTATCGCCATATAGATTATCGGGAGTGAGGAGTGATACCCGTTTTGCGCCCGAAATCACGGCACGGCTCAATAATACTTCACATTGCGAAATATCTGTTTCTACAAGCGACCACAAGAAATTGCTACGTGAAAATGTGCGCACAAACTCTTCGGAAGATGCAGTTGGCGTAAGCATCATCTTGCGTGTTTTGACACACTGATAAGCCATAGCTTGCGCATTGCTCGATGCGTAGGGACCGATTATCGCCGCAATATCATCACGAGTAGCAAGTGTTCTGCCCAGCGTAGTCATATCTTCTACGCTTTCATCATACCACTCCAGTTCCAGTTTAATAGCAGTTTCTTCGTTTTGCTGTGCTTTTTCTATGTTTTCCAAAGCCCAGTTTGCGGTAGTCATCCATCGGTTGTATAGCTCTGGTTGAGACAATGGCAACACTACTGCCACCTTGTAAGTAACGAGTTGCTGTGTTTTAATCGTAGCTTTATTGTCGTTATCGCTACATCCAATAAGGGTGAATACTGCTAAGAATAGCGATATAAACCATTGTAGCCTATTATTTTTGAAGTTCTTCATAAGCTTTTTCTTTGATTATTGCGTTGGCTCTACTCTCTTTTTCTGCTACTTCGAGCAAAGAACGATAATGCTCGGCAATCACAAGCTCGGTAAATCCAGCCTCCATATCCAAGCGTTGTTGGCGTGGTGTTTCTATCTCTTCAATCCATAGATTGATGGTCTGTTCTACCGCTTTGTCGATGTGCTTTACTGCCGAATAAGGCACCAAAGTAGAATAATCTGATATATCTACATCAACTCCCGCCGTATAGAACGAAGTTGGATATTCGCGATTGTAGCGAAGCAATCCCTGAACGCTACCTCCAGCAAGCGGAAAAACAAAATCGTATAGTTGGTGCAATGTGTACGAAAGACGATAGGTAGAATCGGCAAGTGCATATCCTTCATCACTATCACTTAAATAGATATAATCTAAAGGATAGTTGCAATTTTCGTTATAGCCTGCTGCAAATGCGTCTCTTCCGTCTATAATAGGGCGTGCGTAATTGTTGGCACATAGCACTGCGGCCGACTCCATCGAGGGCAGAAGTGATGCCAAATATCCAGCCTGATAGCATACTCCGTAGAATGGCAAGTAGAATGTATAGGCAGGTAAATCGGTAGAACGGCTTTCGAATAGGTACACCCGGTTTACGTCATCATCGGGGATGCGGTCGGCGTATCTGACTACCATCGCTTCGTAATCTTCCGAAGCCAACACAAGCAAGCGTCGGGTGGTGTTGTCCAATGCAGATAGCCAGGCATCCATATATCTTTCGGCCTCTTGCAATGAAGTGGGACAGATGCGATTCAAACGGTATCCGTGTGTTTCCTGACTGCGGTTTACGCCGTGGGCAATATTATCGTTGTAACCGCGATCTCCCAGTCCATTGGGCGAAAAAAATACAGTGACAATGGGCGAAGGTATAGAATTGTTGTCAATGGGGTTATTATCCTCTTTTCTGCACGAAGAGAGGATACCTATCAATACGATGGATAAGAATATGAATTTTTTGACCATCCGTCTATCGTTATTAAGTGTTTGAAAAAGAATGGCTGCCTCACTTGCAGCTATTTTATATAAGCTATGTGTGCAAAGATAATCGGTTTTTGTTACAATAGAGCTGATTGATATACAAAAATAAAGTCGTAGTCCTCTAAGAACAACGACTTTAACTTTTTAATTAATCTAAGAAGAATGCTTCGTATGTTGTGTATTGAATGTGCGTATTCACGCCTGAATAGAACAAAGAAACGATGATGCGTTGGTTTTAGCAACTTCATCCGACAAAACAGTGGAAAGTATTCGACCAATGGGCTGTTTGATTCGACCAACGGGAGTGGCACTTCAATTGTTAATGAGTATATTTGCCAGTAACTAACTCAAAAATGTATATTTGTTTGTTATGTTTAAGAAAACGCTTCTTGTCAACCTACTGGTTCAGTTTCTTTTGTGGTTTTTGTTGTTGATTACACTACCTATCGTACAAACGATGAATGGAGCACCGTGGAACGACGTGGTGGAAGGGATGAAGTACTATTATCCCACAGTGTTGATATATCCTGTGATTTTTTATGCCAATTACTGCCTGTTTATCCCCAAACAGTTGTTTGCTGGTAGAAGTTGGCATTTTTTTATAGCCAATATATCGTGTGTGTTTGTTCTCAATATACTTCATAACTTTTATTTGAACCTGATGGGGGTAGATATGTCTCAGTTTTCCGGAGGAATAAGGTGGCTGTTTATGTTGGGTATGGCTATACTAAATATACTTTTAATATTGGCGGCTATTGGCTTGAAATCGGAAGAACGCACAGTGCAGATAGAGATGAAAAAGAAAGAAGCAGAAAGAGCCAATGCAGAGCAAGAATTACATAGATTAAAAAGTCAACTTAACCCTCATTTCTTATTCAATACACTCAACAACATATCCTCTTTGGTATCGCTCAATCAAGACGAGGCGCAAAGTTCTATCAGCCAGTTGAGCAATATGTTACGATATGTGCTATACGATAGTGCAGACAATGAAGTGAAACTTTATAAGGAGGTGGAGTTTATGAGAAATTACATCGAATTGATGCGACTGCGTTATACCGACAAACTTTGGGTTGACACCTCGTTTGCTGCCGAAGATTCGCAAACAACCATTGCACCACTTCTTTTTATTTCACTACTCGAAAATGCTTTCAAGTATGGGGCTACCAATCGTCACGATAGTTTTATAACGGTGTTTCTTGATGAAACATCGCATCGGATAACTTTTAAGGTGAGCAACTCGTTGTTGAAGGATGGAGAGATGAATAAAAGAAATTCGGGTGGAGTGGGTCTTGAAAATCTGAAGAAACGGCTTCAATTGCTTTATCCGCAGAAAAGCGAATTAGCTTATGGCGAGAAGCAAGCAAATGGTTTCGCCTATTACGAATCAGTTCTCATTATAAATAAATAATTAGAAAGAATAGATGCGATTAAAATGTGTGATTGTAGACGATGAACCTTTAGCTATCAGGTTGTTGCAAAACTTTGTGGAACGAACCTCTTTTTTGATGTTGGTGGACACCTTTTTAAACCCTGTTGATGCACTTGCTGCCATCACCAGCGAAGTGCAGTTGGTGTTTCTCGATATAGAGATGCCTGGGCTAACGGGATTGGAGCTATCTAAGCTGATTGTACCCGAAACACGTATTATATTTACCACGGCCTATAAGCAATATGCTTTTGATAGCTACGAAGTGCAAGCATTGGACTACTTGCTGAAACCTATAACATATGCTGCGTTTTTGAAAGCAGCCAGACGTGGTAAAGTTTATTTCGATGGTTTGATACAACAATATGTTGCCGATAAAATTTCGGATGAACAAGAAGAGAATAAGGCTAAACCATCGAACTGTATTTTTGTGAAGAGTGACTATAAGCTGATAAAGGTGGATTTAGATAACATTCTCTACATTAGTGGGCTTCGCGACTATGTGCGGATTCATCTGCAAGAAGCATCGCGGCCACTCACCGCACTTACTACAATGAAAGCTATTGCCGAGAAACTCCCTTCTGAACGTTTTTGCAGAGTACATCGCTCCTACATTGTTGCGTTAGACAAAATAGAAAGCATAGAGCACAATCGAATCAAGATAAAAAAGGAACTAATTCCTCTTTCGGAAGCGAACGTGGAGGAGTTGATGAGAAGAATAAGTCATTGAGGTAAATGTTTATACTCCTGTAAATCAAAAGGCTGCCCCTGAATGAAGAAGGGGGCAGCCTTTTTTAGAAAAGAGACTCCTTGTTTAGAAATGAATAAGGCACTTACTTCACGTGATGAAGAATCTCTTTTACTATATCGGGGGTAATGTTGCCTTTTTCGCCAAGCATAAACTTGCGCTCTTCAAAACGACGAGCTATTTCATTGATAGTTTCTTCGCCGATGCCATAATCGGATAAGCGTGTGCCTACTCCCAATGAACGGAAGAACTTTTCGGTAGCCACAATTACTTGCTCTATTCTTTCATCATCGCTACCTTGATTAATGCCGAACACACGTTCGCCATATTGCAATAACTTTTCGCGCTTGTCTTCGCGCATAACGCTTGCTACACCTGGGTAGACAATAGCGAGTGTTACGCCGTGATCTAATCCGTGCAGGGCAGTCAACTCTTGCCCAATCATATGAGTAGCCCAATCTTGTGCTACGCCCATCGCTATGAAACCGTTCAGAGCCATTGTAGCAGCATACATAAAGTTGGAACAATTGTCATAATCGTGTTGATTCTCCATCAGTTTGGGAGCGATGTTTACCAGTGTTTTCAATATTCCCTCAGCCCAATAATCTTGCACGTAGGCTTGATTGTCGAAGGTGACATATTGCTCCAATACGTGTATAAATGTATCTATCACTCCATTTGCGACCTGCTTTTGGGGTAGTGAATAGAGCACGGTAGGGTCGAGTATTGAGAATTGTGGATAGCAAGCGTCGTTAAAGAAAAAACGTTTCTCTTTGCGTTCACGACGGCTGATAACTGATCCATTGTTCATTTCAGAACCTGTGGCAGCGATGGTGAGCACAGTGGCCAATGGAACAGCCTCGGTCACAGGGATAGGCTTTTCTAAGAATGCCCACGGATCGCCCTCCCATTTCAGGGCAGTGGCCACAAATTTAGTTCCGTCTATCACCGAACCTCCGCCTACGGCCAACAAATAATCAATTTCCTTTTCACGACACTCGGTCACGCAGTGCATCAAGGTTTCGTACTCAGGATTTGGCTCTATACCTCCAAACTCTGTTACAGTGTGGTTTTTCAGTGCTTCCTTCACTTGGTCGTATACACCATTTTTGAAGATTGAACCACCTCCGTAAGTAATCATCACTTTCTTATCAGTAGGAATCAGCTTTCTGAGTTTGGCTATTTGCCCTTTGCCGAATACCAATTTAGTTGGGTTTTGAAAGATAAAATTATTCATATTCTATTGCTGTTTTTAAGATGAAAATTCAGTTTATACAAGCTATTATATTCAGCTTGTTAGCAAAACATATCTATCCAGTGTTCTCTAAAAACACTTAAAGGTAGGATGAATGTTTGTATTGCAAAAATAAAAATAACAAGGAATTTTTGCTGTATATAAATTACGGAGATTCTAATACAGATTACTGAAAAAGAAGAGGAAAGGTTTGATTGTTGTTAAATCTTAGTTCGGTATTCGATATTTGGCTGATGATTTTATAAAAAACGGCGCATTGGTTTTTTGCCAATGCGCCGTTCCGAAAATATTGCAATATTGTTGTTACTCTGGTTGTAAATACCAGTCTTTATACTCTTGTCCAAAGCTCTTTACCCAATCTTCAAAGTGAGGATATTTGTCACGAATATCTTCGTTCTCGGCAGGATAATTAAAATAGCTGCCACTGATATATAAGCCATAAGGCATATTGTCTTTTGCAGTATAATACATTTCATTGCCGTTGTCATCCATACTGATGTCGTCTTTTGTGCCGCGCAAGCTTGCATCGGCTTTGCTGGTTGGCTTGTATCCAGCCAAATGGATTTCACACTCTCTGCCTTGCGAGAATACAAACGGGTTGTAAGGTGGTAACGCATTTTCCTCGAAAACACCACCGTTTGTGAATTTGCTATATTCTATCACCACTGTAAATGGTTTGTTCAGATACGAACGAATATCATCAAATAATATTACGACGGGCTTGTCTGTTCCCTCTTCAAACTCTTCGGATATGATGTTGCCATTGAAGCTTATGGTTAGTGAGGTAACTTGTCTGCTCAGAATATTATCAAGCTGAAAACCAAAACCATTGGTGTACATAGCACCATTGTTTACCGCAGTAAAGGTAGAAGTGGTTCTCACCACTTTGTCTGTATCCTTCTCTTTTACAACAGTACTTATAAAGTTCATTACCACGTCGTTCATATCGTAGTCTCCTTTTACAGGCCAGTTGTCTTCATAGGCTAGCGAACCGCTTATTTTATAAAATACCTCTCCTTTATCTACTTGGTCGGGGATAATGGGTGTCTGTTCTACCGAGTTGGATTGAGAAGCTATAATTGCAAACAGCGCATCGTTGAAACGATAGTCTACATTGTCTTCCATTGCCATAAAGAAACAATTGTCTAATTCAGGGTCGCTAAGCAACACACTTCTTTGTGTGTTGTCGGAGTTAAAAGCTGGGTTTGAATATCTTATTCTGGGCGAATTTGTTGTCCATCCCATTCCCAATAGAACCCATCCGATGCGAGTACCAGCCGGGAACTCATCTTCGTAGGCCTCTGTTTCTTTGTTCCAGTACTTAATTTGTACTTGCTCGCCAAGTAGGCTTTGGGGTGCCTTGCTACTATATCGTGGGAACAATATTGTTTTCTTTAGATTTGCAAGCTTATCCAAGTCCATCTCTTCTCCATCTTGATAGGTATAATAAGCTACCATATTTTCCCATCCTGATGTTGATTTGAAATAGGTTGCTACCAAACCTGTTGTTTTGGTTATCATCATATCATTTGTTCCGGTAGCGGTAAGCTCTGGATGTTTATCTAAGAGTGGTGTCTGATCCATTGCCACGCTCGAAGCCAAAGTATTGCATCGTTTTAGAAAGGCGTCGGGTATCTCTGTTTTTTCAGCAAGCAGATAATTGGGTATCCCCTCTTCATTCCAATCTCCCAAAGTTTCATATCCAGCAAGGAGTGTACTGGGGGTTATGTTGGAACGGGTTGTTGCCAATGAGTGCTTGTAATTGGCATAATCAAAGTTGATAATGCCATTTTTTGCATCAATTTCTATTGGAGATGCAATGAGGAGATGTTCGGTCATTAGCCACAACTTGTCGTGATATGCGGGAAGCTTTACGCTTTTGCTAAATACGCCATTTTCGTTGGTTACTGCCGAGTAAATTGGCAATAAGCCCTCTTTCATGTCCCACGAATCTTCAACAAGCTCCATTGGGTAGACATCATATAAGGAGAATGTGATAGCTCCTTGGTATCCATAGTTTATTTGCATAGAAAAGTCCTCAATCGTATTAAAATCGAAGAAATTCTCTTTCAGTATGGTTTCGTCTTCTTTTCCAATGTCTCCTTCTGAAAGATCTATCTTTTGAACACAGGAACTTAATGACAACACCATTGCGCATACAATGCTGATAGCGGGTTTTAGATTTTTGTTTTGTAGGATGCGTTTTCTCATTTTTCTTTCTTGTTATTTCAAATCTTCTAATAATCTTTTCAACACCACGGTTGCAGAAATCTCACGATTGGCAGCTTCGGGAATTACGATTGATTGAGGGCTTTCGATGACCTCATCGGTCACTATCATATTGCGGCGCACAGGCAGACAGTGCATAAAGTAAGCGTTGTTTGTCACAGCCATTTGGCGTTCGCTCACAGTCCATTCGCGGTCGGCGCTCAATATTTTGCCGTAGTTGTGTCCGCTATATGCAGCCCAGTTTTTCGCATAGATAAAGTCTGCGCCTTCAAAAGCTTTCATTTGGTCGTATTCCACTTTTGCATCTCCTACAAATTGTGGGTCGAGTTCGTAGCCTTTGGGATGTGCTATCACAAAGTCGTAGTCGGTAGCATTCATCCACTCTGCAAATGAGTTGGGCACGGCTTGTGGCAATGCCTTTGGATGGGGAGCCCAAGTCAACACCACTTTAGGGCGAGGTGTTTTCTTGTATTCTTCAATGGTGATGAGGTCGGCGAAACTTTGCAATGGATGGCGAGTGGCCGCTTCCATCGAGAACACCGGACGACCCGAATACTTGATGAACTGGTTGATGATGGTTTCTTGATAATCGAACTCACGATTTTCGAACTGTGCGAAAGCACGTACACCGATAATGTCACAATAGCAGCCCATCACGGGGATAGCTTCTAAAATGTGTTCGGGCTTGTCGCCATCCATTATCACGCCACGTTCTGTCTCCAGTTTCCACGCTCCTTGGTTTATGTCGAGCACAATCACATTCATACCCAAGTTTGTGGCAGCTTTCTGAGTACTCAAACGAGTGCGTAGGCTGGAGTTGAAGAAAATCATTAGTAATGTTTTGTTTCTTCCCAGTTCCACATATTTGAATCGGTCTTTCTTTATCTCAAAAGCTTCATCGAGTGCGATTTTCAAATCGCCAATATCTTGTACACAAGTAAATTTCTTCATATTATTTATCAAGTTAAACTGTGATTCATATCACCTGTTGTTGCTCTATTAGTAGCCGATTGTACTTGAACCTATTAAATATAATCGACAAAAGTATATAAAATATTTTAAAATAACACAGTGTTTATACAACTATTATCTCTTGCAATGGTGGAAATATACAAGTTTTCACAATAGTATTACAAATGTATGTTTATTTGCGCACTTGTCCATCACCCCTTATTATCCATTTGTACGAAGTAATCTCTTCCAGTGCCATTGGCCCGCGTGCGTGCAGTTTTTGTGTGCTGATGCCAATCTCGGCACCTAAACCAAATTGTGCTCCGTCGGTAAATGCTGTAGAAACATTTACGTAGACGCAAGCCGCATCTACCGTTTTGCCAAATAGCTGTGCTGTCATTTCGTCTTCGGTCACAATACATTCGCTGTGCTTGGAACTGTTTTCTTGGATGTGTTCTAAAGCCGATTCGATATTTGAAACAGTTTTGATAGCCATTTTATAATCGAGAAACTCGGTTCCAAAGCTATCGGAATCGGCAGTCTGAAGAAGCTTATCGGGATAATGACCCTCCAAAGAAGCATACGAAGGTTTGTCGGCATAAATGATAACATTGTTTTCTTGTAATTGCTTGCAGAGCAATGGCAAGTCTGCCAAGCGGTCTTGGTGAATCACCAGACAATCGAGTGCATTGCACACGCTTACTCTGCGGGTTTTTGCATTATTAATAATGGTAGCTCCTTTGTTGGCATCGCCTTCTTTGTCGAAATAGGTATGACAGATGCCTGCTCCCGTCTCGATGACGGGGATTGATGCGTTTTCGCGTACGTAGTTGATGAGGTTGCTGCTTCCACGTGGTATCAGCAAATCTACATAGCCCACAGCGTGTAGCAGTTCCGAGGTAGCTTCGCGATCTACTGGTAGTAGCTCCACCGTATGTGGGTCTATGTCGAAGCGTTTCAGCACTTTGTGTAGCAGCCCCACGATGGCAAGGTTGGAATATTCGGCATCGCTACCTCCTTTTAATATACAGGCACTTCCGCTTTTGAAACAAAGCGAAAACACATCAAAGCTCACGTTGGGGCGCGCCTCGTAGATAATGCCTATTACGCCAAATGGCACACTTGTTTTGGTTAGCTTCATCCCGTTAGGACGAGTTACCTCCTTTAAAATCCGTCCGAGTGGTGAAGGCAGTGTAGCCACGCTTCGCATATCCGATGCAATGTCTTTCAGGCGGTCGACAGTCAGTTTCAGTCGGTCGTACTTGGGATTGGTAGGTTCCATACGAGCCAAATCTTTTGCATTCTCCTGCAGGATATACTCCGTTTCGCCTGCTATTTCGTCGGCCACCGCATTGAGCACCTCGTTGATGCGCTCGTCGCTCAAACCGATTAATTTTCTGCTTGCCTTTTGCACGGCAACAAAGATGTGTTTTAGTTTCATATCTATTCTATATATAAGTAATCGTAATGTACCACTGCCTTTTTCCCGTGTTTGCCCATCGCTTCTTTGGCTTGCTCCGAACTGCAATTGGCTTTGCCTACTCCCACGTTGTTTCCTTCGTGGCTCACTATGCGTACGATGTCATCGCGTTCAAACTCGCCTTCAATTCGAGTGATGCCTATGGGGAGAATGCTCACCGCCTTGTCGGAATTGAGCACTTCGGTAGCACACTCATTGATGTGTATTTCTCCTTTGGCAAATCCATCGCTGTGGGCAATCCATTTTTTTATGCTCGATACGGGTGTGCTTCCTGGCACAAATCGAGTGCAGACTGTTTCGTCTGGGTGGTTGATGAGGCTCACCAATATGTTGTCCACTTTTCCGTTTGCGATAATCACCTCAATACCTTCGTCTGCCACTTTGCGAGCAATGTTGGTTTTGGTGAGCATACCACCTCGTCCAAAACTCGACTTGCTGGTTTGGATGTAGTCGGTCAGGTCGCTACCGTGCTCTATCTCTCGTATCACTGTCGAGGCTGGGTCGGAAGGTACACCGTTGTATATTCCGTCTATGTTGCTCAGTATAATAAGTTTCTGGGCATCCATCATCGAGGCTATCAGCCCCGATAACTCGTCGTTGTCGGTAAACATTAATTCGGTCACCGATATGGTGTCGTTTTCGTTCACTATCGGAATCACACTGTTTTCGAGCATCACCCCCATACAGTTTTTTTGGTTTAGGTAATGCCTACGAGTAGAAAAGTTTTCTTTGGTGGTAAGCACTTGCCCCACCACGATGCCGTAATCGCGAAACAGTTCGTAGTATCGGTTTATCAGCTTTACCTGTCCAATGGCCGAAAAAAGCTGGCGTTGGTCTACACTGTCCAGCTTCTTGCTCACCTGCATTTCGCTTCTTCCCGATGCCACCGCACCCGATGAAATGAGGATGACCTCTATGCCCGATTTGTGGAGAGTGGCCACTTGGTCTACGAGTGCCGACATACGGGTCACGTCCAACGTTCCGTCGGGGCGTGTCAGTACGTTGCTACCTATCTTTACTGCTACACGTGTAAGCTTGTGTTTCATATTTGCTAACGATTTGAAAGTGCAAAGATATAAAAAATGACAATATTGAAAGTAAAAGCACCCTGCTTATTATTAGCAAACATCTCTGTGACGATTGGCTTGTCAACTGTGCATAGTTGATTTAGTTTCAAGGCCTTGAAACTTTTGTTTCACGGGGGCGAAACTTTTGTTTCAAGGCCTTGAAACCAATCGGAAAAGCGGAAGTGGCAATTATGCCTCCTTATCTCTGTTTCTGATAACCTCCATCGCTTGCTCGTACTGGTCTTCGTTCACCATCACACTTACGGTGGGGCTGATGTAGGGAGCAATCGACGAGATTAACCCATCTTTTACTTCGGCCACAATGTCATTGCTTTCCAAAAGCCCTTTTACAAGCTCTGCTTCCCATCTCGAACCACTAAATACTTCTACAATTTTGCTGTTGTCTACATTCTCTTCCATATTTTCCTGTTTTTAAGATTTATTAATTTGTTAAATAAAATACCTGATGCTTCTGATTTTTCTTGTCAATGCCCATTAAAAGGGGATAATGGTTGAAAATTCAGATTTGTCATCCTCTTTTTAATGAACGCTGATAAAATGTTATTGGTTCTAAAATAAAATAATATTTTTTTAATGTTTAATGAAAATAAAATGTATATTTGCCTAACATCGTGCGTTTTTTAAGTTAATATCAACCGTAAAAGTAATGTTTTTAAATCGAATAGTCATAGTTTGTATCTTTATCATCGCTTCTTGTAACATAGCTCATAGTCAGGAAGAAAAAGAATTTAAGATAGACCAAAATCTTTATTCCTACTATCAGAAATGTCAAGAACATATCGGTGATGCCCGTGTGATGTTGATGGCAGATACTCTGTTTTCTCAGGCAACAGAGAAAGGTGACAAGCGAATGCAAGCAGTGGCATTGACTTTGAAGTTGGATCACCATTATTTTAAAGGAGACAATGAAGATAGCATTGTTTTCTATGTGAATAAAGTGAAAGATTTTGCTACCGAAACCGATCAGTTGAAATACTATTATTTTGTGTGGAGCGATCGTTTGATATTGCATTACCTCAAGACAGGGAATATCAATATCGCTCTTTATCAGGCTTTGGAAATGCTGAAAGATGCACAGCAACGTGATAGTAAAATAGGCCTTCTTTCGTGCTATAATAATCTTTATCAGATTTATAAGATAAAGAATATGAAAAGCCTTAGCAACGAGTATTGCCTCAAAGCCATAGAGCTAACTGAGAACTATGAAATGGATAATTACAATGTGGCATTCCTTTATACTGAGGCCGCAAAATATTATATCAACCAATGCAATATGGAAAAAGCATTGGCATATTTAAAAAAAGCCGACGAAGCAGCAAATGCGGATTTACATCTGATAGCTGTGAAGCTGGCTTATATGCACTATTATTTAGCGGCCGGAAATCTGTCTAAAGCGTGGGACTTGTTGCAAGAAAGTAAACGTATGTTCGATCACGATAAGAAACTGATAAGCCATAAAAAGATGTATTATGAAAATGAATACCATTTTTATAAGCAAACAGGGCAATATCAAAGTGCATTGCAAACTATAGATAATCTTATCGAAGAAGAGTTGAAACTGAACGAACACGCTTTGCGCAACGGACACTATCGAATGAAGGGTGAAATATATCTTGCAATGAGCAAAAAAGAACTTGCGGCTACTTTCTTAGCAAAATACATTCAACTCGAAGATTCGGTAAGGGTAAATGATGATGAACTTACTACCAGTGGATTTGCTACTTTAGTAAACCTTGAGAAAGTGGAGCGTGAGAAAAAAGAACTATTACTTCGTGCTCAAGAAAAAGAATTGCGTAACACACAAATCATTATTCTTTTCTTAGTGGTGGTTCTGATATTGGTATTGGTGTTTCTTTATCGCGAAAACAAACTCAATAAACGTTTGCTTCAATCGAAAGAGGAGTTGAAGAAGGCGAAAGAGAAAGCGGAACAAGCCAGCCAAGCAAAAACAAGATTTATACAAAGTATGTCGCACGAGATTAGAACACCTTTGAACTCGATAGTGGGCTTCTCGCAAATTATAGGCAGTCAATATAAAAACGACCCGGCAGCCAAAGAATACGCTTCAATTATCGAAACCAATAGCAACAATTTGCTGCGACTAATTTCTTATGCGCTCGAATTGTCGGACTTGGATAAATGCGATAACATTGAGGCCGACTTTGTGACGGATGTAAACAATTGTTGCAGGGTAAGTATGCAAAGCGCAGAGGCAGACTTGCAAAATGGAGTAGAGTTGAAATTTAAACCATCGTGCGAAGAACTGGTAATACACAGTAACCCAGAGCGTATTATGCAAGTGCTATCGAGCCTTTTGCACAATGCTGCTAAGTTTACTGCACAAGGTTCCATTACGCTTGGCTATCTATATTCCGAAACGGATAGGAAAATCTATTTTAGCGTTGCCGATACTGGCTGTGGCATACCATCAGACAAGCACGAAGAGGTGTTTGAACGTTTTTTCAAATTGGATAGCTTTGCGCAAGGCACTGGTTTAGGACTCTCTATATCAAAAGAAATCGCAGAGCGAATGAACGGAAGTCTATACATTGACAAAGAGTATACCAAAGGCACTCGTTTTGTATTTGTGATACCCTATAAATAAATATTCACTTAAAACCCCGTAAAAATGAAAAAGAAACTATTGTTAGCTTTGTTTGTGATTGGCGGTTGTTTATCAAGCTGCCAGCAAACCGAAACTATGGATGTGATTGAAGAGCAAGAGTTCTCGTTTGAAGCTGTGACAGATGGAGCGACAACTCGTTCAATGAAGAAAAAAATCGATGTGATTTCTCTTTGTGCAAATACCGAAAAGCAATACTCGGCTTTCGATTTGGCTAAAGACAAACGTTCTTGGAAAGATTATAAAAATGAAACGAAGTTCTTTGCGCATTTTCCTAAACTTTCTTCAAACGAAGAATTAGAGTCGGAACGTGAAATTGAAGGTGGTAAAGATTACTTGTTTGGCGCAGTAGAGCCTATTTTCGGTAGTAGTAGTGTTGGCATTCGCTTCAAAAATATGGCTGCTCAGATATACATTATCGTGCGCAATGAAGATGGCACGCTGAGCAATCCTAAGTTGGCAAAAATTAAGTTGAAAAACAAAGGGAAGCAAAACCTGAAAACAGGTTTGATTACACTGCTTGAGAGCATCGCACCTCAAATGGTAAAGTTTGACAAAACAGAAGATGGCTTGATGTGTACCATCGTATTGCCACAAAAAATCAAAGATGGCACTGTGGTAGAATTTGAAACAGAAGATGGTGAAACAGGCTCGGTAACTGTGGAAGACGATGTTGACTTGGAAGCTGGCGAAACTTATCAAATGGTTTTGAGTAGTGGTAGCAATAGAACACGCGTAGCTACTATTTACGATCCACTAATTCCATTGGAAAAATAAACGCAAGGTTTTATTCTAATAAACAAATGGGGCAATCTCACTATTTGAGATTGCCCCATTTGTTTATTGGCTACTCTATTATTATGCGGTGAGCCTCTATTGGTTCGTCTAAAAAGAGTGAGGCCGACTCGGTAAACTTCTCTACAGCTTCGGTTGTGAAAAACACCGTTTGCCCGTTCTTTGTGCATTTATCATCCATTTCAACGTGTCGCCTTAGATAATCTTTTAAGCTGTTTGCTACATATTCGCCTTGCGATACAATATTAATATGTTCAGGAGTCGCTTGCTTAATTTTCGATAGTAAAAGAGGGTAGTGTGTGCAGCCCAAGATAAGGGTGTCTATCAACTCATCTCTGCTTAGTAAGGCATTGATGTTTTTAGTGATGAAAAACGTAGCTCCCTCATTGTTCATCTCATTGTTCTCTACCAGCGGCACCCACATAGGACAAGCTTCGCCTGTAACCGCAATGTTTGGGAATAATTTGTGTATCTCCATTGGGTACGATTCGGACTTGATTGTGCCTATGGTAGCAAGTATGCCCACGTGGTTGGTTTTTGTCAACTTCTCTATCGACTCTACGGTAGGGCGAATCACACCCAATACCCGTCGTTTGGGGTCTAAGTGTGGGAGGTCATTTATTTGTATGCTACGCAGTGCTTTAGCCGATGCGGTGTTACAGGCCAATATCACCAGATGACATCCCATCTCGAATAACTTTTTCACTGCTTGCAACGTAAACTCATATACCACCTCAAACGAGCGTGTACCATAAGGTGTGCGTGCATTGTCACCCAAATAAAAATAGTCGTATTCGGGTAAAGCTTCTCTGATTTTATTCAATATGGTTAAACCACCATATCCCGAATCGAATACTCCGATAGGGCCAGCTGCTTGTGGAAGATTGAGTTTCATACTTTTATTACTATGATGTTGCTCTGACAAAGATATATAAAAAGAAAGAGATGAAAGGACAAACCTTTCACCTCTTTCTATATCGTGCGCTAATCTTATCGATTATTTAATGCCCAACTGAGCTTTTACTTTACTTGTCAAGTCGATGCTTTGAGGACCTACATAAGGTATTTGAGTACGTGCAAGGTCGAAAACATATATCACACCTTCAGCCGAACCTACTGCTTCGATAGCACCATTTAGTTTTTGGTAGATAGGTGTCATCAAGCTTTGTTCAGCTTGTTGCATTCCTTGTTGAGCTTCTTGTTGGAATTGCTCTTGTCTTTGCATCATATCTTGCAACTCTTTTTGTCTTCTTTCTGCGATGTTTGCAGGAAGAGAATCGCCAGCGATCGCTTGTTGAAACTCTTGGTATTTTCTGTTAAACTCTTCTTGAGTTCTTGTCAACTCCTCAGTATACTTCTTTTGAAGAGCTTCCAATTCAGAAATAGCATTTGTGTATTCGGGCATCGAAGGAATGATTTCCGTAGAGTTCATATGACCGAATTTCAATGTTTGAGCAAATACGCCCAAAGGAAGTACTAATAAGATTAAAAGTGCAATTTTCTTTAGCATAGTTTTATTTATTTGATTATTACTCTTTAGTTTATACTCTGCAAATGTATGAAATTAATTTGAATATCCTAACTTAGCCAATACTTCATTGCTGATGTCGATGCGTGGCGAAGCAAAAATAATATCCGCAGCCGATGCACGGTCTATAACCAGCGCATAGCTTTTTTGTTCGGAAATCTCCTTTACGGCATTGTATATTTCATCTTGTATAGGCTTCATTAAACTTTCGCGTTTTTTGAAAAGCTCACCGTCGGGACCAAAATAGGTGCGTCTCAATTCGGCTGCACCTCTTTCTTTCGACACAATTTCTTCCTCTCTTTGTGTCTTCTGCTCTTCCGATAAGAATACAGATTCCGATTGATAGTTCTTATACATTGTTTGAGCCTCTGTTGCGATAGCCTCTACCTCGCTTTGCCATTTCTTTGAGATTTGGTTTAGCTGTTCGTTGGCACGCTCGTAGGCTGGAATATTCTTCAAGATGTATTCCGTATCAATCAGAGCAAACTTCTGGGCATTGGCTGCAAAGATTGTTCCGAACAGCAACGCAATAAATAGAATAGACTTTTTCATAATACTCTCTTTATTAAGTTATAGTTTTTGTTTTTAGAACTCTTGACCTAACACGAAGTGGAAACGGCTGCCTCCATACTCTTTCGAGCCGAATACTTTGTCGAAACCATAAGCCCAGTCGATACCCATCATACCGATCATAGGCAAGAAGATACGTACACCAAGACCAGCCGAACGTTTCAAGTCGAAAGGATTTATACGCTTGATGTCACTCCACGCATTACCAGCTTCAAGGAAACCTAATATGTAGATGTTGGTACTTGCTTCGAGCATTAATGGATAGCGAAGCTCGATACCCAAGCGAGTGTATGCGTAACCCTCGTAACCGTAAGGTGTCAATGCACTGTTTTCGTATCCACGCAATGCAATACTTTCTGTGGCATAGCTCGAATAACCTGTCATACCGTCACCACCAACATCAAATGTTTCAAAAGGTGATTTCTTATATTGGTTGTAGTGTCCCAACAAACCGAACTCTACACGTGTCATCAACACCAAGCATTTAGGATGAACTGCATAATCCATCAAAGCCGTATAAGTTTTTGACTTGAACTTGATTTTATAGTATTCAATCCAGTTGTAAAGCTTGTTTCTGTTCTCTTGTGTGATAGTACCGTTGTCATTGTAATACCCTTTATAGTCTCTACCATCCCACAATGAGTAAGGAGGAGTAAACTGTCCAGACAATGAGAACTCAGAACCTTGACGTGGGAACAATGGGTTGTCTATTGAGCTACGTGCTATGGTCAAATTCAAACTGATGTTGTTACACTTACCATTGGTCACAGGGAAGTACTGCCAATCTTTTAGGATGTAGCGTTGGTAAGATAGCTCTGCCGAAAGCGTGAAATAGTCATCTGGCCATTTCAAACGTTTACCCCAACCGATAGACAATCCCCACATTTGGATAGATTTGTCTGGGTCGTAATAGTTTTCGTAGTTGTTGTAGTTGCCATAGTTGTACATGCCATATCCTCCATAACCACTATACATACTATTGTAATAGTTGTTATAATAAGAGCTGTTGTAATAACGGCTACTAATATCAGTTTGTCTTGAGTAATAAGCCGAAACGGAGAACGAATTCGGACGCTTGCCACCAAACCAAGGGTCAAAGAATGATACGCTATACGATTGGTA
Organism: uncultured Bacteroides sp.; assembly: GCA_947074275.1. GTDB lineage: Bacteria > Bacteroidota > Bacteroidia > Bacteroidales > Bacteroidaceae > Bacteroides. The sequence continues at coordinate 4,686 of CAMTPA010000021.1, read as the reverse complement.
ATAGCGTGCATTCGTTTGTCCACTGATGGTAAGTGTTTGTCCATCACCTTGTGGCAATATGCCGCGGTAGTTCTCACCTGGATGCAGCAAGTTTGCTACCGAGAAGTTTGTAAATTTCAAACTCAATTTACCGATAACACCTGTTTGTCCCCAACCTGCCGAGAACTCTACTTGGTCGTTTGCTTTCGATACAAGGTTGTAGGCGATATCTACCGTACCATTCATTGGGTCGGGTTGAATATCGGGTTGGATGTTTTCAGGGTCGAAGTGTCCCATCTGCTGTATTTCACGCATTGAACGCATCAAGTCGTCGCGGCTAAACAACTGACCGGGGCGTGTGCGAAGCTCACGGCGAACTACGTTCTCGTATAAGCGGTCGTTACCATTGATGATAATTTTGTTGATAGTGGCTTGACGGCCTTCGTAAATTCTCATTTCAAGGTCAATCGAGTCACCGTCTATGTTCACTTCTACGGGGTCGAGGTTGTAGAATAGATAACCATTGTTGTAGTATAGATTTCCAATCGCATCTTCATCGCCCGATATACGCTCGCTAAGCAACTTTTGGTTGTATACATCGCCTTTTTTCATACGAAGCATATAGTTCAGCTGATCGGATGGATAGAGTGTATTACCCACCCACGTCACATTGCGCAAGTAGTACTTATCCCCCTCCTCTATCTCCATATATATATCTACCGTCTTGTCATCGTGTGCCACTACACTGTCTTTCACAATCATAGCGTCGCGATAGCCAAGTTCGTTGTATTTATCTATAATCAGTTGTTTGTCTTCTTCAAATTTTTCGTTGATAAACTTCTTCGTGCGGAATAAGTTGAGCAGTTTACCTTTTTCATTGGTTTTCTTCATTACACGCTTCAACTTGTTGTCAGTCAAAGCCTCATTGCCCTCAATTGTAATGCTGTTTACCTTGATTTTCTCTTTCTTGTCTATATCTACATCTACAATCACTTGGTTGTCGCTTGATGCGTCATCGCGCTGTGTGATAATCACTTCGGCATTCTTAAAACCTTTATCGTCAAAGTAACGTTTGATAAGTGTTTTTGCACGATCCACCAAGTTGGGCGTAATTTGGCTTCCTTTCACCAATCCCAAGCGAGTCTCTAAGTCTTGTCTTTCCGACTTCTTTACGCCGTGATAGCGTATTTCAGAGATACGTGGACGTTGTGTCAGGCTGATTTTGAGCCACACTTTATCACCTTCTATCTTGTCGGCGGTGATTTGTACGTTCGAGAATAGCCCGTGTCGCCAATAGCGTTTGATAGCGGTAGTAATTTCGTCGCCCGGTATTGTAACAGTTTGTCCGATAGACAAGCCCGATAATCCGATAAGAACAAAGTCCTCGTAGTTCTTTACTCCTTCTACTTGAATATCGGCGATTTCATATTTCTTGGGTGTCCCCGAATACAAAATCACTGGTTTGGCTTCGTCGGTGTTGGCATCTTGTGCCCAGCCTGTCAATGTTCCGCCCAACAGGCATACAAACGTTACGAATATTAGAGAAATACGATAATGCATTTATGTTTATGATTATATGTTTTTATATTAACAGATTTGCTCACTGGTTTTTCCAAAACGTCTCTCTTTGCTTTGATAATCGCAAATGGCTTTGCTAAATTCTTCACTTCTGAACTCAGGCCAGTAAGTATCGCAAAAATACAGTTCCGAATAAGCGCACTGCCACAATAGGTAGTTGCTTAGTCTAACCTCACCACCGGTACGTATCAGTAAATCGGGGTTGGGCATAAAGTCTGTATTCAAGTGTTTTTGGATTGTTTCTTTGGTAATCTCTTCCGATTTCAGCTCGCCTTGCTCCACTTTTTGGGCGATGGTGCGCATTGCCTCTGTCAGCTCCCAGTGCGACGAGTAGCTCAATGCAAGCACCAAACACATTCCTGTGTTTTTGGATGTATTGCTTTCGCACGTCGCAAGTCGTTCTTGCACGTTTTGAGGTAGCTTTTCAATGTCGCCGATGGTGCGGAAACTGATGTTGTTTTTCATAAAAGTCTCTTCCTCAATCGAATCGAGTAGAAGAGACATCAACGCTTCAATTTCCTCAGTGGGGCGATTCCAGTTCTCGGTAGAGAAGGTATATAATGTCAGGTATTTCACACCAATGCGGGCTGCTTCCTCGGCAATCACGTGAACCGTTTCGGCACCTGCTTGGTGCCCAACTGTGCGTGCGTTGCCTTGCATTTTGGCCCACCTTCCATTCCCATCCATAATGATGGCAACGTGCTGTGGTACATTGTTCAAATCTATTTGTTCTTTGTAAGACATTATATCTTTAGTAATTACATTCTTTACATTTCGGAAACAAGTCGTAAGTGATAAAAAGCAGCGCAAACGAGTAGCTGTCTTTATTCTTAAAGCCTTGCCCTTTGATTTGATAAGGGTCGTTCAGTTGCAATCCCTCTTTGTTGGTCACATCAAGCTTGTCGCTCAAGCTGAATCGCATCGTAAACTCACACCCCACGTTCAATCTTTTGTTCAATTTGTATTTCACGCCTATCCCAATGGGAAAGTTGAGCGTGAACACACCTTCGGCTGGTGGAGGTGCATAAGTAAAACCGACGCCTCCCAATAGATAAGGGGTGAATCTGCGCCCACCTCTGTATCCATACCCTGTGCCATAGGGTATAAAATTATATTCAAACTGTGCGCCAAGGTCAAAGATGGTTCTTTTGAAACTGGCCACCCCATCAAAGGGGTATATGTTTTTAAAGTCTTTGGTGTCGCCTGCTATCCGACCAGCAATCAGATTGCCTTTGATTGCCATTCGTGGGTTGAGTATGTATCTTGCTATCACCCCACCAGCAATTCCCAAATCTTTGAATGGTGTGGTGTAGTTGGCATCGCCCATATAAAAGCTACCGCCCAATGCACCACCTAATTCTATTCTGTATTCATCTTCTTGAGCCATAGCAGCCATTGGCACTATGCACATTAATAAGATGTATAAAATTCGTCTCTTATATTTGCTCCACATATCTTTTTGTTTATCCCAAAGTTGTTTCAACATAGATATAACAACGAGTATATGGTGCGAAAATTGTCTTAAATACTCTGTTATTGCACTTTAAAGTCCAATCGGTTCAGCTTGCCTCTCCATACTTCGTTGGGGGTGCTGCGCATCAGCCAAATGAAATTGTTGCTGTCTACCACCATCGAGTAGTCCGATGCTTTGCCCACAATCTCTTCGGGAAGCATAAACATACTCTCTTCTTTTTTCCATACAATGCCTGTGCTCGACTTATAGAAAGTATTGAAGCTTTCGCCAAGTGCATAGAGTGCGCCGCCGTAATGGAATATAGAAGGAGACTCCATTTTGGGTAGGTTGTAGCTCGATTCGGAAGTCATTGCCGCCCATTGCTGTCCCACCATATAGCCCCAAGCCACAGTCACAGTGTCGGTAGAAGCGGGGTTTATCACATTACCCACCACCATTGCGTTTTGCAAACCGATAGTTGTGGTATATACAGTGGCCGAAATATTGCTGCGAGGGAAGCTTTGAGGCACCGTGTCGCCTTTCACCCAGCTGTCGCCATCGGTGGTGCAAAATCTTTCAACTTGTATCACAGTGCCGTTGCTGGCAGTTTCTTCAAAAGTTTTAATGGCAGTTATTATCTCGCTAATGGGCGTGATAAAAATCACCATATTGCCGCCAAGAGCCGATTCTTGCCAGTTGAATCCATCGGTCGATGTGTACGACTTGTCGCTGCCTGCTACGGTGGCATAAAGAGCACCTTGGAAGTTGACAAGTGATGTTAGCTCGGTGGTTGGCAGACCTGTGGCACTTGCTTGGCCCCACGATTTACCATTCGTTGTCGACGAGTAATATACAGGCGCATTGGCTGCATATACCAATATCTGATTATTGAGGATTACCGATTTTTGTTTGCCTGTCACCGCAGGAGCGTAGTTGGTAGCCCACGCATTGTCACCCCACACCAGCGAATCGCCTTGTTGTTGATGCACACGCACTTCGAGGCTGTATTCTTTGGTGTAAACTCCATCGGGTGCCCACACCTTAAAGCGGAATGGTTTTTCCATCGTCCCTACCAGATTTACCGAGTCGGCTATCGAGAAAATAGAGTCTTGCGAGTCATCGTAATTGCGAATTGTAACAGCCCCCGATACAGTGAGCTTTGTAATCAGAACCTTATCAATAATGGTGTCGGAGCCTACTGGTAGCGAGTCTTGGTTGTAGATTTGCCCAGTCAGTTGGTCAATAGTGAAGACGTAGTTTACCCCGTGTATGGTGTCCAGCTCGAATGCTTGCACAATAGCGTTGGGGCTATAACTATAAGTAGGTCCATCGCCAAGACACGAGCTCATAGAAACGCAAAAAAATAGAAAGCCTGTGATGGCTGCTAATAACTTTCTTCTCATCAGTCAGATTGTGTTTATTTACAATTTGCAAAAATAGAAACATTTTCCTCCTATATTGAATAACACAAGCAAGTTTTATATAAAATTATAGATAGTAGATTTGGAAAATAGCTTGGTTTGTGTTATAAAATAAAGCTTTTTGGGTGGCATAAGAAAGATAAACAGCATAGATGTGATAACGAAATGGTGTGTGCAAAGCCCTGTTTTGAGAGTGGGAATGTAGGGAGATCGGAAGAGCACACGTCTGAACTCCAGTCACGAGATTCCATCTCG
>CAMTPA010000020.1 GCA_947074275.1 uncultured Bacteroides sp. | reverse complement strand
CGCATTGTTTGTTCGATATATTGGCACGCTACACTGCTGGAGAATGGAATGTGGAAATTCCTTTGATTATCAGCAATCACCCCGATCTTCAGCACGTGGCAGAGCGATTTGGTATTCCATTCCACTTGTTTCCTATTACCAAGGAGACAAAAGCCGAGCAAGAAAAGAAGGAGTTGGAACTGCTTGCCGAGCACAATGTATCGTGCATCGTGCTGGCTCGCTATATGCAAGTACTGTCCGAGCAAATGATAGAGGCTTATCCTAATAAAATCATCAACATACACCACTCGTTCTTACCGGCCTTTGTAGGGGCTAAACCCTATCACGCTGCATTTCAGCGTGGTGTGAAAATTATAGGTGCAACCAGCCACTACGTTACCGCCGATTTGGATGCCGGACCAATCATTGAGCAAGACGTGGTGCGCATCACCCACAAAGACTCTATCGAGGACTTGGTGAACAAAGGAAAAGACTTGGAAAAGATTGTTCTTTCGCGCGCTGTGCAAAAACACATCGAACGCAAGGTGTTGGCATACAAAAATAAAACGGTCATCTTCAACTAACGATAAATGGAATGAATGTAGCTATCGTAAAATACAATGCAGGGAACATCTGCTCGGTAGATTATGCTTTGAAACGAGTAGGAGTAGAAGCTGTGATAACCGATGACAAGGAGACCCTGCTTGCGGCAGACAAGGTGGTGTTTCCGGGTGTGGGAGAGGCAGAAACAACAATGACTCACCTACGTGCCTCGGGAATGGACACACTGATAAAGAACTTGAAGCAACCCGTGCTGGGTATTTGCTTGGGTATGCAGTTGATGTGTTCCTATTCAGAAGAAGGTAATGCTGACTGTTTGGGCATTTTCGATGTACCAGTAAAACGCTTCGTTCCTCGAAAGCACGAAGAAAAAGTGCCTCATATGGGGTGGAACACCATAGACGACTTGAGAAGCGAGCTTTTCAAAGGATTTACCCACGAGGAATTTGTCTACTTTGTGCATAGCTTTTATGTGCCTGTTTGCGACTTTACCATAGCCACCACTAATTATATTCATCCTTTTAGTGCGGCTTTGCACAAAGATAATTTTTACGCCACTCAGTTTCATCCCGAAAAAAGTGGTGCGGCTGGAACACGCATCTTGGAGAACTTTTTGAGTATCTGATAAAAACAACATTAAAACGTATAAATCAAAATGATAGAAATCATTCCGGCAATCGATATTATTGATGGGAAGTGTGTTCGTCTTTCGCAAGGGGATTATGGCAGCAAAAAGGTCTATAACGAAAACCCCGTAGAGGTAGCTAAGGAGTTTGAAGCCAATGGCATCCGACGTTTGCACGTGGTAGACTTGGATGGAGCAGCTTCACATCACATTGTGAACTATCGTGTTTTAGAGAAAATCACTTCTCAAACATCGCTTGTGGTCGATTTTGGTGGAGGAGTAAAGTCGGATGATGATTTGCGAATCGCTTTTGAGTGTGGTGCGCAAATGGTGACAGGTGGAAGCATTGCCGTGAAAGACCCCGAACTCTTCACTCATTGGATTGATGTGTTTGGCGCGGAAAAAATAATACTTGGTGCCGATGCGAAAGATAAAAAAATAGCCGTCAATGGATGGAAAGATGAGAGCACTTGCGACCTCTTTTCTTTTTTAGACGGATACATAAAAAAAGGCATCGAAAAGGTGATATGTACCGATATAAGTTGCGATGGAATGCTTGCAGGCCCTTCTGTCGAGCTATATAAAGAGATACTTGCTCAGCATCCATCGCTCTACTTGATAGCGAGTGGGGGAGTGAGCTGCTTGGGCGACATTGAAGCACTGCAAGATGCGGGTGTGCCTGCGGTGATATTTGGCAAGGCACTCTACGAAGGCTATGTGACGCTTCGCGATTTGCGTGCGTTTTTATAAACAAATCATATTATCCTTAATAAAAGAATATAGGCAATGGCATTGGCAAAAAGAATCATCCCTTGTTTGGATATAAAAGATGGACAAACGGTGAAAGGTACCAATTTCGTAAATCTTCGTCAGGCGGGAGACCCTGTGGAACTGGGCAGAGCGTATAGTGAACAAGGTGCAGATGAATTGACCTTTCTTGATATAACGGCAAGCCATGAAGGACGCAAAACCTTTGCCGAATTGGTGAAACGGATTGCTGCCAATATCAACATTCCTTTTACTGTGGGCGGTGGCATACACGAGTTAAGCGATGTGGATAGGCTGCTTAGTGCCGGGGCTGATAAGATTTCAATCAACTCATCGGCCATACGGAATCCCAATTTGATAGATGAAATCGCTAAAAACTTCGGCTCGCAGGTTTGCGTGGTGGCAGTAGACGCAAAATCTACTGCCAATGGCTGGAAATGCTACTTGAACGGTGGCAGAATAGAAACAGACAAAGAACTGATGCAATGGACACACGAGGCGCAAGAACGTGGTGCTGGCGAGATACTATTCACCAGTATGGATCACGATGGAGTGAAAACGGGATATGCCAACGAAACTTTGGCTAAGCTATCCGAACATTTGTCTATCCCCATCATCGCATCGGGTGGTGCTGGCAATATGGAGCACTTTAAAGATGCCTTTGTTGAAGGAAAGGCTGATGCTGCGTTGGCTGCAAGCGTTTTTCACTTTGGAGAGATACGAATTACCGATTTAAAATCGTATCTTTGCACACAGGGCATCACGGTAAGAGTTTGAAGCTTAATTGAATGCCTTCTGCTGCCCGAAATAATGGAAAGAAAGCAATACGGCTCTTGATATATTAAATGTAAATCTTAGAATCAAAGAAATGTTGAATTTGAATTTCGATAAGATGGATGGGCTTGTGCCTGCTATCATACAAGATAAAGAAACTCGTAAAGTACTGATGTTGGGCTTTATGAACCAAGAAGCTTACGATAAAACCGTTGAAACAGGTAAGGTGACTTTTTTTAGCCGCACCAAAAATAGACTTTGGACTAAAGGCGAAGAGAGCGGCAATTTCTTGCACGTGGTTTCGATGAAAGCAGACTGTGATAACGACACCCTATTGATAGAGGCGCATCCCGTAGGCCCTGTTTGTCACACAGGCACAGATACTTGTTGGGGCGAGAAGAACGAAGAACCTGTTATGTTTATCAAAGCTTTGCAGGATTTTATCGACAAGCGTCATCAAGAGATGCCCGAAGGCTCTTATACTACAAGTTTGTTTCAATCGGGTATCAACAAAATAGCTCAAAAAGTGGGTGAAGAGGCAGTGGAAACGGTAATAGAGGCAACGAATGGTACAAACGACCGTTTGCTCTACGAAGGTTCTGACTTGCTTTATCACTTGATTGTGATGCTTACCTCGAAAGGTTATCGCATTGAAGATTTGGCAAAAGAATTGCAAGAACGTCATAGCACTACATGGAAGAAGCATTGATAACATATAAAGATGTTGAGATTTGTCAGCAAGACTTAAGTGTGTTGAGCAATATTGATTTGCAACTCAATAAAGGGGAGTTTGTCTACTTAATAGGCAAAGTGGGTTCGGGAAAAACCTCTCTACTCAAAACTATTTATGGCGAATTGGATATTGCTGCTGGCGACGCTGAAGTATTGGGGTATAATATGGCTACTATCAAGCGTAAACATATTCCGCAACTACGTCGGCAACTTGGCATCGTGTTTCAAGATTTCCAATTGCTTACCGATCGCTCTGTTTACGATAATCTCGACTTTGTGCTACGTGCTACTGGGTGGACAAACAAGCAGTCTATCAAAGAACGCATAGAAGAAGTGCTTCAGTTGGTTGGGATGAATCACAAAGGGTATAAATTCCCCAACGAGCTATCGGGTGGCGAACAACAACGCATTGTAATAGCTCGTGCCGTGCTCAATTCTCCCGATATAATATTGGCAGACGAGCCAACAGGCAATTTGGATGTGGAAACAGGAAAAGCAATTGTGCAGCTATTGCACGATATTTGTCAATCGGGTTCGTCGGTAATAATGACCACGCACAACCTACAACTTCTTAGTCAATTTCCCGGGCGAGTGTTCCGCTGCGAAGGACACTCTTTGCAAGATGTGACAGAGGAGTTTACAAAAGAAATAAATTAATTACATACTAATTTTAACACAGAAACGAAAATGAAAGTTTTAAAGTTTGGAGGAACTTCCGTAGGTTCTGCACAGCGGATGAAAGAAGTAGCCAAATTGATTACCGATGGTGAAAGAAAAATTGTTGTTCTCTCTGCAATGTCGGGTACAACAAATACATTGGTAGAAATTTCCGATTATCTGTACAAGAAAAATCCGGAGGGTGCTAACGAAATTATCAATAAGCTGGAGGCTAAATATAAACAGATTATTGATGAACTGTATGCTACGGAAGAGTATAAACAGAAAGGATTGGAAGTTGTTAAATCGCATTTTGACTATCTTCGTTCGTTTACCAAAGACCTTTTCACTTTGTTTGAAGAGAAAGTGGTGTTGGCTCAAGGCGAGTTGATTTCTACTGCAATGGTAAACTACTATTTGCAAGAGTGTGGTGTAAAGTCTATCTTGCTTCCAGCTTTAGAATTTATGCGTACAGATAAAAACGGTGAGCCTGATCCTGTGTATATCAAAGACAAATTGCAGGCACAATTAGAGCTTTATCCAGATGCTGAAATTTTCATCACACAGGGCTTCATTTGCCGCAATGCTTATGGCGAAATTGATAATCTTCAACGTGGTGGTAGCGATTATACTGCATCGCTGATTGGAGCTGCCGTAGATGCTTCTGAAATTGAAATATGGACTGATATTGATGGTATGCACAACAACGATCCACGCATTGTTGAAGGTACTACTCCTGTGCGTCAGCTTCATTTTGAAGAAGCAGCTGAGTTGGCATATTTCGGCGCTAAAATATTGCACCCAACTTGTGTGCAACCAGCTAAATACGCTAATATACCCGTGCGTTTGCTGAATACAATGGACCCAAAAGCTCCAGGAACTTTAATCTCTAACGATACAGAGAAAGGAAAAATTAAAGCGGTAGCAGCCAAAGATAATATTACGGCAATCAAGATTAAATCGAGCCGTATGCTGTTGGCGCACGGTTTTTTACGCAAAGTATTCGAGATATTTGAAAGCTATCATACATCTATTGATATGATTTGTACTTCTGAAGTGGGCGTGTCGGTTTCAATAGACAACACCAAGCATCTCAACGAGATATTGGACGACTTGAAGAAATATGGTACAGTAACTATTGATAGCAATATGTGTATCGTGTGTGTAGTAGGCGATTTGGAATGGGAAAACATTGGTTTTGAAGCAAAAACAATGGATGCTATGCGCAACATCCCAGTTCGTATGATTTCGTATGGTGGTAGCAACTACAATATCTCTTTCTTGATTCGCGAATGTGATAAAAAAGAGGCTCTTCAATCGCTTAGCAAGGCGTTGTTCACTAATAAGTAATAATCACATAAAAAGAAACGCTTTTATCATCAATGTGGTAAAAGCGTTTTCTTTTAATTCTTTATAATTCAAACAAAGTACATATTATGAAAGGAATATTTCCAATAGATAAGTTCCGTGAACTGCGCACTCCTTTTTACTATTACGATACAAAAGTATTGCGTGATACACTTGCTTGCATCAATCAAGAAACGACTCGATATGAAGCATTTGAAGTACACTATGCGGTAAAAGCAAATGCAAATTCTAAAGTGTTGACCATTATTCGCGAGAGTGGATTAGGAGTTGACTGTGTGAGCGGTGGTGAAATTCGTGCTGCGCTAAAAGCTGGTTTTCCTGCTGAGAAAATTGTTTTTGCTGGTGTTGGTAAAGCCGATTGGGAAATTGAATTGGGGCTTGATTATAATATTTTCTGCTTCAATGTAGAGTCTATCCCCGAGTTGGAAGTTATCAATGAATTGGCTGCTGCTAAAGAAAAAATTGCAAACGTGGCTTTCCGTATCAATCCCAATGTTGGGGCGCATACGCATGCTCATATCACCACTGGTTTGGCCGAGAATAAATTTGGCATCAGTATGGAAGATATGGATAAAGTGATAGATGTGGCGCAAGAGATGAAGAATGTGAATTTTGTAGGTTTACATTTTCACATAGGTTCTCAAATTTTGGATATGGGCGATTTTATAGCTCTATGCAATCGCGTGAATGAATTGCAAGACAAGCTCGAAGCACGTCATATTTTGGTGAAACATATCAATGTAGGTGGCGGCTTAGGCATTGATTACGATCATCCCAATCGTCAACCAATCCCCGATTTTAAATCGTATTTTGCAACCTATGCTGGTCAGTTGAAGCTTCGTCCACATCAAACGCTACATTTTGAGTTGGGGCGTGCAGTGGTTGCTCAGTGTGGTTCGCTTATTTCAAAAGTATTGTATGTGAAGCAAGGTACTAAAAAACAGTTTGCGATTCTTGATGCTGGTATGACAGATTTGATACGTCCTGCGCTTTATCAAGCTTATCATAAAATGGAGAACATTACTTCGGAAGGCCCAATAGAAACGTATGATATTGTAGGTCCAATTTGTGAATCGTCGGATGTGTTTGGTAAAGCCATTGATTTGAACCAAGTGAAACGTGGCGATTTAATTGCTCTTCGTTCGGCAGGTGCTTATGGCGAAATTATGGCATCGAGCTACAACTGCCGTGAGTTACCAGGTAGCTACACTTCTGATGAATTGATTTAAAGAACAATGATTACTCTATAACTTAAAAGGGCCTCGCTGATATCAGCGAGGCCCTTTTAAGTTAATCTGCATCCAAACACGGTAGCAATCAAAGATTTCTACTTTTTAGATGAGACTTCTTTTTTCCTTCTTTCTCAATAATACTGAGGTATATCTTCAATGATTGAGTTGATATTTGAATTTCCAAAAACGAAACCCCAAGCGATGCTATAAGTAGCAAAAGAGCTACTCCGAAAACATACGCGGAAATCAGTTGCAATCCTATATATATCAAGAACATACTTACTACACATAAAAACAAGCTGGCAATTCCCAACCCTTGCATCGTGCGAGTCAAGTTCAATCGCTTGCGTAGATTGTCTATCTGAGCTTCGGTAATTTTATCTTCAGGGTTGTCTAAATACCTGTCGCGTAGCTGGCGAACCAATTGTGCATACGACAAAAACCGATTGGTATATGCCAATAGGATAAGAGAAACTGCCGAGAAAAGTAGTGCAGGAGTAGTAAGTGTTAATTCTTGCATTGTTCGATTATTTTAAAACGTTCAGTTCTCTTCCTATTTTCACAAAGGCTGCAATACATTTGTCTAAATGCTCTTTTTTGTGTCCTGCCGATATTTGAACTCGTATACGGGCTTGCTCTTTGGGAACAACAGGATAGTAGAATCCAGTAACATAAATACCTTCTTCTAACATACGTGCAGCATAGTCTTGCGACAACTTGGCATCGTATAGCATTACTGCACATATTGCACTTTGAGTTGGTTTTATGTCAAATCCAGCTTCTATCATCTTGTTACGGAAGTAGTTCACATTCTCTACCAACTTATCGTGTATGGAATTGTCCTCTTTTAGCATTCTAAACACTTCTATGCTTGCTCCCACTATTGATGGTGCCAACGAGTTTGAAAATAAATAAGGTCTGCTACGTTGACGCAATAAATCGATAATCTCTTTTCTGCCTGTTGTGAAACCTCCCAATGCTCCACCAAATGATTTACCCAATGTTCCTGTGTAAATATCTACTTTGCCATAGGTGTTGTATAGCTCGCTAACTCCGTGCCCAGTAGCACCAACTACCCCAGCAGAATGCGATTCGTCTACCATAACCAGCGCATCATATTTTTCGGCAAGTAGGCAGATTTTATCCATAGGAGCTACGTTTCCATCCATTGAAAACACACCATCTGTCACAATAATACGGAAGCGTTGTGCTTGTGATTCTTGCAAGCATTTCTCTAATTCGTCCATATTGGCATTGGCATAGCGATAACGTTTTGCTTTGCACAAACGCACGCCATCTATGATTGATGCGTGATTTAAAGAATCTGAGATAATGGCATCCTCTTCTGTTAATAAAGGCTCGAAAACACCACCGTTCGCATCAAAACAAGCTGCATACAATATTGTATCTTCTGTTTGAAAATAATCTGATATTTCTTTTTCTAAGATTTTATGAATATCTTGAGTGCCGCAAATAAAACGAACCGATGACATACCATAACCGCGTGAGTCCATAGTAGTTTTAGCTGCTTCAATCAGTCGAGGATTATTTGACAATCCTAAATAGTTATTAGCACAAAAGTTCAAAACTTCTTTTCCTTTCACAAGAATTTCGGCTTGTTGAGGACTTTCGATAAGACGCTCTTCTTTATAAAGGCCAGCTTCTTTGATTTCAGCAATTGTTTTGCTAAGGTGCTCTTTCATCTTTCCGTACATAGTAATTCAGCTTTAATTGTTTTGATACAAAGGACACTATTTTTCATCAAATAAACAATAACTGTTTGATATTAGAATAAAAAAAAGTAGTTACTTTGCACACCATTTAGCTTGATATACCCTTATTAAATAGGAAGAATGAAAAATATTTTAGTAATTGGAGCTACCGGTCAAATCGGTTCTGAACTCACAATGGAATTACGCAAACGTTATGGCAACTCGAACGTGGTTGCAGGTTATATTCAAGGTGCCGAGCCAAAAGGTGAATTGAAAGATTCCGGTCCATCAGCAATAGTAGATATAACCGATGCTACGGTAATAGAGAACGTGGTAAAATATTATAAAATTGACACAATTTACAACCTTGCTGCCCTTTTATCTGTTGTAGCAGAATCTAAGCCTAAATTGGCTTGGAAAATTGGTATAGATGGATTATGGAATGTGTTAGAGGTAGCACGTGTATATGGATGTGCAGTTTTTACACCAAGCTCCATTGGCTCGTTTGGTACAGATACTCCCCATATTAATACTCCTCAAGATACAATTCAGCGTCCACGTACAATGTATGGTATTACGAAAGTGACTACCGAGCTACTTAGTGATTATTATTTTAATAAATACGGAGTAGATACACGTGGTGTACGTTTTCCCGGTATTATATCCAATGTGACTTTACCCGGCGGAGGAACAACAGACTATGCTGTCGATATCTATTATTCGGCTATCAAAGGTGAATCGTTTGTTTGCCCTATTGCTAAGGATACATTTATGGATATGATGTATATGCCTGATGCGCTTAATGCTGCAATTTCACTGATGGAAGCAGATGCTTCAAAATTGATTCATCGAAACGCTTTCAACATCACAGCTATGAGCTTCGACCCAGATATGATTTATAAGAATATATGCAAATACGCTCCAAACTTTGAAATGACTTACAATGTTGATCCACTGAAACAGAAGATTGCCGATAGCTGGCCTGATAGTTTGGACGATACTTGTGCGCGCGAAGAATGGGGATGGAATCCTTCCTACAATTTGGACAGTATGACGCAAGATATGCTCGAAAAATTGAAACTTAAACTTAAATAATGAAACAAAACATTATAGCGATATTATTTTTTTCGTGGCTGCTCTTTTCGTGCGGTGATAAGAAAGCGAAAACGGATGACTTGAATGCTGTTACCCAAACAGTTGTATCGCATACTCCTTCCGATTCTCTTGTGGTAGAATCGGAAGAAATAGATATAAACAAAACTTGTGGTGACGAGTCTTTTGACGATTTTATCTATAATTTTGCTTCAGATTCCTCTTTGCAACTTCAAAGAATTACATTTCCACTGCCTTACAATAAAGATGGTGAAGATTTGAAAATAGACAAAGCAGAGTGGGTACACGATGAGCTATTTACGATTCAAAATTATTACACATTACTTTTCGATAGAGAAGAAGATTTAGAGTTGATAGGCGACACCTCATTGACCGCTGTTCAAATTGAATGGATTTATCTTCAAACACGGATGAATAAGAAGTATTACTTTGAAAAAGATAATGGATTTTGGAGCTTAGACTCGCTTGACTACAAACCTTTAGAGGGCAAAAACAATGAAGGCTTTATTGAGTTCTTCGTAAAGTTTGCCTCTGATAGCATTTATCAGGCATCGTGCATCAGTCGTTCGCTTGCTTTTGTTACAGCCGATCCTGATGATGATTTTTCGGTTATTGAAACTTCACTCGATTTGAATCAATGGTTTGCGTTTAAACCCGATTTGCCTACCGAAAAACTCTCTAATATTAACTACGGACAACGTCAGCTTACTAACTCCAATAAAAAAATCTTAGCGATAAAAGGTATTGATAATGGTTTTTCTAATATATTATATTTCAGAAGAAAAAACAATGCAACCTCGTGGGAGTTATATAAATTTGAGGACGTAAGCATTTGATATAAAAATAAAAGGAGGCATTATGATACAAACTAACTTTTCACTATTGCATCACAACACGTTTGGTATTGATGTTAAGGCAAGTCGCTTTGTCGAATACTCTTCGGTGGAAGAGCTAAATGGGTTGATACTGAATGGTCAGATAACCGAACCTTATCTACATATTGGTGAAGGAAGCAACCTGTTGTTTACTGAAGATTATGCAGGAACGATTCTTCACTCACGTATTGGCGGAATAGAAGTTGTTCGAGAAGATACGGAAACGATATGGGTAAAAGCTGGTGCCGGCATCGATTGGGATAAGTTTGTGGCATATTGTGTCGATCAAGGATGGTATGGATTAGAAAACCTATCTTTTATACCTGGTGAGGTGGGTGCAAGTGCAGTCCAAAATATAGGTGCTTATGGTGTTGAAGTGAAAGACTTGATAGATACTGTGGACACGATTAATATTTATGGAGAAATAAAAACATATCAAGCTGCCGAGTGTGCTTACACCTATCGTGATAGCATATTTAAGCGGGCAGAGATGAAAAATGTATTTGTAACACACGTTTGTTTCAAGTTGAGTAAAATTCGTAAGTTTACACTCGATTACAACGCCTTGCGTGACGAGGTCGAAGGGTTACCCGAAATAACGCTTCCCATTGTGCGAACAGCCGTGATAAGTATTCGTAAACGAAAATTGCCCGATCCCAAAGTGTTGGGGAATGCAGGTAGTTTTTTTATGAACCCAATCGTTTCACAAGTACGCTTCAAAGAATTATCCGAAACATTCCCTGGTATGCCTTATTATTTACAACCCGACGGCACAGCAAAGATTCCGGCTGGATGGTTGATTGAACAATGCGGTTGGAAAGGCAAATCTATGGGGCAAGCAGCGGTTTACGAAAGCCAAGCGTTGGTGTTGGTCAATAAAGGTGGTGCTACGGGTAGCGAGATTATTGCCTTGTCCGATGCTGTTCGTAAAGCGGTCTACGATAAGTTTAATATTAATATACACCCCGAAGTTAATATCGTATAACTATTGTTTGCGACTCTCTTTCAATCAATCAAGAAATAGAAGTGTACAGTTGTGAAGTAGACTGTTAATGCTTTGCGCGCAGTTTGTTAAGGTTTATCCTGATAAGTGTTAACAAATAAACTGACCACTAAGTATAAACTATTAAAACTCACAAAACTTATATTGCAGATTTTATGAAAATACAATTTTTAGGTACAGGAACCTCTACTGGAGTTCCTGAAATAGGGTGTATTTGTGATGTGTGTACATCAACCGATCACAAAGACCAACGTTTACGAACTTCTGCTCTGATTGAGGTCGATAACACTCGGATACTGATAGACTGCGGCCCTGATTTTCGCACACAAACTCTTCCTTTGCCATTTCAGAAAATAGATGGAATTTTGATTACACACGATCATTACGATCACGTGAGTGGAGTAGATGATTTGCGACCCTTTTCTCGCTTGGGCGAAATTCCTATTTATGCCGAACACAGGGTAGCCGAAGGTTTTCGGAAAAGAATGCCCTACTGTTTTGTTGATAATTCATACCCTGGAGCACCAAAAATATATCTGGAAGAGATTTTACCAGAACAATATTTCTTTGTCAATCAAACTAAAATATTACCTTTGCGGGTAATGCATGGAAAACTCCCGATATTGGGGTATCGCATTAATGATGTGGCTTATATCACAGATATGTCAACAATGCCCGATGCTTCATATTGTTTGCTCAAAAACTTAGATGTTTTGGTGATGAATGCGCTTCGGATAAAACCGCACCCTACTCATCAAAATCTTGAAGAAGCTATTGAGGTAGCTCGGAAAATAGGAGCGAAACGAACCTATTTCATACATATGAGCCATCATATCGGGCTGCATAAAGAGGCGGAAAAACGATTGCCAGAAAATATGCACTTGGCTTGGGATGGGTTGATTGTGGAGTAGGAAAAGAGAGGATTGCATTCATTGGATATTGAAATTTTTATTTGTATATTATAGTATTTACTATTATGAAAACTCAAACGCTCGTCAAAGTAGCGGTGATTGCCTTTGTTATATTATTGTGCGTAGGCTTTGCTTTGATTTATTCGCCTCAGTTTAAACTGAAAGCGGGTAGAAACGAAAGTAACTTATACTCCTTAGTTCCCCCCTCTGCTACTATGGTATTGGAAGTAGGTGACGCAGGAGCTTTATTGCGTGATATTGAAAACTTAGATAATAGTGAATTTGAATTTTGTTCGCAAAAATTTAACCTGTTATTTTATTTAAACTCTTATCTATATACGTTGCTCGAAGAGGAACCACAATTGGTGTCTCCACAAACAAAGAAAGTTTTGTTTAGTTTTCACGAGCAAGATTCACTGTCAAATCAGATTGTATATTGCTATTTCGGTAAAAATGACTACAAGTATATGGATCGATTTGTGAGAAACTATTGTGAAAGTATGCTTCCTACAAGTCAATTCAATTATCGTGGTGAGGATATTCGTGTTTATTCGTTGCTTGATGGCTCACCAATGGCTTGCTGCATCACTTCCAATTATCTTATCGTGAGTCGTTCGCGTAAACTGATAGAAGAGGCTATTGATGCTCATTTTTCTGGTGAGTCGTTGCTGAATGATCCGCTGTTTAATGAAATTGCCGACCGCAAAAAACGTTCTTCAAATCTCCTTCTTGCCCGTGTAGATGAAATTGGTATTGGTCGTGGCGATAGCTTATCAAACAATTCAACTCTTTCTTTTGGTGAATGGGTAGAGCTTATTCCACAGGTCAACGAACACGGTTTTAGTTTTACAGGCATTAGTCACGATTACGACAATAAAGATTCTTTTGTAAGCTTGCTCAGAAAACAACAAGCTATTCACGGGTTGCCAGGCCATTTGCTTCCTTCGTCCACCTATTTTTTTAATCATTACTCTGTCAAAGATTTGTGGGCTATTACCAAGTATATCAATAATACCTCTAATACAAACATCTCTTCTACCGACTCAATACAGCCTAAAAACAATGATTTTCTGGTTTACTTGAATAATAATGCCCATTCCGATGCTTTGCTTTGTCATTTCCGTAAGGATGATAATGACACAATTGTTTCAGCTGTGGTGGCTGGTATGAACGTATATGATATGGCTGATGCTGAAAAGGAACTTCAAAAGCTCTCTAAAACAAAGTTGAAACGCAATTTGAAGGTGCTGGACGAACAGATAAGAGTAGGTAATAAGAAACTATCTGTATATCAGCTCACGGGCAATATAGCCTTCAATCGTTTGGTTGGTTTTGATAAAACGAACAACTCGATTTATCTTTGTTTTTATGGTGGTAGATTGCTAATGGCATCCAATCTGTCCAGTTTGCAAAGTTACATCAAGTACCTTGTCGATAACAAAACCCTTGATAAGGTAGAGCAATATCAACACTGTTCTTCGCTGCTCAATGACACCTATCATTACACCACAATGATTGATTTTTCTACATTGTCTCAATATCCCGAAACTTACACTCGTTTTATTCCTTCTTATTTTCTTTCTAATGCCTCTTTTTTCAATAATTACAATGCCTCTGTTCAGTTATCTTGTCTGAACAATGTTGTATTTGTCAACCTTGTGTTTCACGCTAAAGACAAATAATAAGGTCTATATATCAATGAAGCTATGTAATTTGTATAACTTCATCTGTAATATGTTTAGCTGAAGCTACGAGATAATTTCTATTTTTGCAGTCAAACTCACAATTATAAAATATGAAATTTATCTTGTTGGCATTGAGCCTTACTCTTCTTCCCGATATTTACATTTGGTGTACTTTTGTGCAAGGCAATGGCTTTTGGTGGAGCTTGCTCTATTGGTTGCCTTTTACACTTATCATACTCTCTATGGTGATAGGCTTTATGGTGGGTGTAGCACCAGCGTTTTTTATGAAAGTATTCTTCTTTTTGGTGCTTTGCACTGCCATCCCCAAACTTCTTTTTGCGCTTGTATCTTTATTTGGTAGAGTAGTCAACTATGTTTTTCCTCACGCTGCACACGTGTCGAATGTAGTAGGAATTGTAGTGGCTGCTATCGCTTTGTGTGGAGTTCTGTACGGATTGGCGGCTGGTTGGAAAAAACTTACAGTGAAAGAAATGGAGGTTTATTCGGGCAAACTACCACAAGCGTTTCACGGTTATCGCATCGTTCAGCTTTCCGATTTGCATATTTCTACTTACAATGATTCGCCCGAAACCGTAGACAAACTGGTGGATATGGTAAATGCGATGGATGCTGATGCCGTAGTTTTTACTGGCGATTTGGTAAATCTTACCCCCGACGAATTAGACCCGTTTATGAATGTTCTTTCACGTCTCAATGCCAAAGATGGAGTTTATTCCGTGTTGGGCAATCACGATTATTGTGTTTATGGTCGCACCACTCCTATGCAGGCTGCACGCCATACTGAGGAGTTGAAGCAACGACAAAAAACAATGGGGTGGGATTTGCTTCTCAACGAAAACCGTGTTATCCGCAAAGGAAATGATAGCATCGTGTTGGTGGGAGTGGAAAACGACGGTACACCTCCATTTCCTTCGTATGCCGATATGAATAAGGCTTTGTTGGGCACATCGGATGGTAGCTATAAAGTGCTGCTGAGCCACGACCCTACCCATTGGAGAAGGGAAGTGCTTCCACAAACCGATATTGACTTAACGCTTTCGGGGCATACGCACTCTATGCAATTTCGTATAGGCAATTTTTCGCCCTCAATGTGGACTTACGATGAGTGGGGTGGCACTTATCAAGAAGGCGAAAGAGCCTTGCACGTCAACACGGGCACTGGTAGCAACATCCCTTTCCGACTGGGAGCTTGGCCCGAAATCACTTTGATTACTCTGCGCTCCTCTCAATAGATAGAAGCTGCTAAATACAACGCTCCCTATATGCTTTGCAAATGAATAACGAAGCATACAGGGAGCGTTTTTGTTTTGTTGTCCCGATGGTTTTAGCCAACTACCGAGTAGATACGCACACAAGGAGCTTCCTCAAAATAGGGCTTCAAGGCTACTACTACGTCTGCGTTAAACAGTTCGGAAGTGAGGTATGCCTCTGCTGCTGCATCCGATGCAAAACCGTGCAACACTTGTACATCATCGGCTCTTACCAATAGCTCTTTGCTAATAGCACCTGCTATCGTGTCTAAAAAAGGCGCACGATATTTGGTGTATACACCAGCAGCTGCGGCACGATTTTCTTCTTTAATCTTCATTGTAATCTCCAAGTAAGCTTCTGCTTTTTTAGTACTCATTTTTTCTTTCTTTTAAAATTAAACACATCGTTGTTGATTGTGCTGCAAAAGTATGGCTAAGCTCTCTATGCCACAATGACGATTTGCGAATGATAATGGTAGATTTGTGAATGTATATGCACATAATGTAAGGGTGTTCTTGAATTTACCATAAAATGTACCCAATTATCTACCTTTGTTGCCGTCATACTTCTTAATTTTGCAACATCAAACTTCACGCAATAGTAAATTGTAGTACAATGATTCAAGAGCAAGCTTTCAAACGATTCGATTTGACCGATGAACTTCTACCCGAAATAGAGTTGGAGCACATCAATCTGAAAGATTTTTTTGCGATGGGGGATGAAGAGGCATTTCGTGGTCATACCCATAGCTATTATCAGATTATTTGGTTTAGTCGTGGCAAAGGAGTGCATTATGTCGATTTCAACGAATATCCCATTGATGATGATACTTTGTTTTTTATATCTCCGGGGCAAATACATTATTTCGAACCCAACACTCATTTTGAAGGGGTGATGATTCACTTTAATGAAAGTTTTTTGACCGATGAGCAAAGTAGTGAGAATATCTTTTTAAAATACGATGTGTTCAATGCTTTTGATGCAGTGCCCTATTACCGGATAGATGCGGCTTGTGTTCAACGGTTGCAGCACTTGGCGGATGAGATACAGTTAGAACTAACCCATACCAACTTGTTTGCTTATCACGATTATCTGAAATGCTTGGTTCGGATGTTTTTGATTTTTGTGCAACGCAATGCACAGCGTGGGATAGGTGTTTCGCTTTGTGCTCACAACACTGCCAATCGTGTTTTTGTGAGATTTCGCCAATTGCTCGAAAGTCATTACAATGAGTATCACACTGTAAAAGAGTATGCCAACTTGCTGAATGTGTCTACCAAAACACTGACCAACTACGTAGGCGAAAGCACGCGAACCACACCGCTGAAAATAATCAATGAACGGGTAGTGCTCGAAGCCAAGCGGTTATTGACCTACTCCAACCTGAAAGTGAAAGAGGTGGCCTATCGTTTGGGCTATGAAGATCCCTCTTATTTTGTGAAGTTTTTTAAAAGGCAAACTGGATGCTTGCCAGCAGAGTTTCGTAAATAACAATTAGTATAATTATAGGAAGTATGTGTATCGAATACAAAGAGACAAAGGTGTTTGAGGGCAAGGAGATTGAACACTTGTTTTTGTCGGTAGGGTGGATGTCGGGAAAATATCCACAGCGTGTAGTGAAGGGGTTGAGCAATTCTTCAAAGGTGATTTCGGCTTGGGATGGTGATAGATTGGTAGGACTGATTCGTGCGATGGATGATGGCGAAATGGTGGCGTTTGCCCACTATCTACTGGTGCATCCCAGTTATCAGGGGCAAGGCATTGCCAGTAGGCTTTTGGAACAACTGAAAGAGAAATACAAGGATTATTTGTTTTTCAATATTATGCCCGATGAGAAAAAGAATGTGGCATTCTACGAAAAACATGGTTTTACAGTGCTTGACGAAGGCACTGCTATGCAAATATGCAATGCCCATTGATGGGATGTCAGTAGATTATTTGCTCTACATCAATTAGGGTGGAGCGATTGTCTAAATCAATCATTGCATTGATGAGGTAAGCCCGTTTGTAACTACTCAAGTCGGTAAGCGTGATGTGCTTGGGGCGAATAATGCCGTTGTCAATCAAGGCTGCTCTTTTGGTGCCACAAAGCAGGGGATATTGAGGGGTGAAAAGCCCCTCTTCGTTTTCAAACACAATGTTGCAAAACGAAGTGTCGGTAATCACACCTTCTATCACAATCAATACATCATCGCACTCACTTCGTTGTGCATATAACTGCTCAATCGGCAATCGGTCGGTATATTTTCTGTCGTAAAAACGATGGGGGGCGTGTACCACCTTCAAGCTGCCAATGGTAGGCGTGGTATAGGGATGAAACTCAATGGCCGTGACCGTATTATCATACACCACTCTGCACTTTACGATGCCGTGTTTATGCTGTTGGGGCACTTGGATAGTAGGCAACAAAATGCCCGATGTCTGCTCTGCTCGCTTGCGATGATACTCCCATTGTTGCACCTCTCCGTCTATTATCCGAATGGTTTCTACGTATTTCATACAAAAGGTAAATAGATTTTCTGATTGATTTCGTTGTATTCAAATTCACAATCGCTATTGATGGTGATGCCCGAACCGCTTCGGAAGTAGAATTTATCGCCCTGTTGCTCTATAAAGCGAATGGAAACAGCCGTGTCAAGCTCTGTTCCGTCGAAGTAGCCAAACACACCGCAGTAAAAACCCCGTTTCTCACCTTCGGTTTTTTTTATCAACTCTACTGTGCCGGGTTTGGGTGCGCCCGATACAGAACCTGCCGGAAGCAACTCGCTGAGCAAGTCGCCCAACTGTGCGCGGTAGTGAGGTGGAAGAGTGCCCCTTACCTCCGAGCTGACTTGCAATATATCGCCGTGCGATGTGGTGAGACGGTCGATGTATCGCATACGTGCCACTTGTACGTGGGTAGCAATACGGCTCAAGTCACTGCGTATCAGGTCTACGATGGTGTAGTGTTCTGCACTCTCTTTGTAATCGGCCAGTATGGTATCTTCGGCATTGGGCAGTGCAGCATCTATCGTGCCTTTCATCGGATAAGAAGATATTATGCCCTGTGCATCAATCTTTACGAATGTTTCGGGCGAAAAACAAACAAATCTATTTGGTAATAAAATAGCATAAGGTGAGTTGCTTGCTTTCAAAATCTCTTCGAGCGAATATCCTGTGTCGATGGGTGTTCTTGCTGTCAGATTTATCAAGAATGTATCACCTCGGTGCAACCCCTCATACACGGTTTTAAATTTATCGGCATAGCCCGACGGCGATATGTAATGAGGAGTGAAATGCTTCCTCTGCTTCGTGGGTCGAGACGTGAAGTTGCTATATCGTCCCACACGCCAAAGCACCTCGGTTTGTTGCAGTGGCTGCTCTATAAAAATCCCCTTGTCCATCTCAAAATCAATGGCAAACAGAAAAGGTGTTCCACTCGATGCAGCTTCGTTTATTTTCTTTTTTACTTCCTTAGCACATTCCATACTTCAAAAGTAGCTACTTTTGCACAATGAAAAAAATATTGGTTGTAGATAATCAAGATTCTTTTGTGTACAATTTGGTGGAGATGCTTCGGATGCTCAAAGTGCCCTTTGATGTGGTGAAACACGATGAGTTGCAATTCCCTCAAGCTATTCATTCCGTTGCAGGTGTGTTGCTATCGCCTGGTGGTGGTCTTCCGTGCGAATATCCTCGGATGATGAAGCTCATCCATCTATATCACCATCAGTTGCCGATGTTGGGTGTTTGTTTGGGGCATCAGGCCCTTGCTCAATATTTTGGTGCAGAGTTGGCGCAGCTTCCTAAACCGCTACACGGCCATTTGTCGCACTTGCTTTTGCAACACCGTGCAGACAGTCTACTTCACTTAGTGCCCCATCGTTGCGCCATTGGTCGCTATCACTCGTGGGTAGTCTGCCGCAATACAATGCCCGCCACCCTAAAGTGCATTGCTACCGACGAAGACGAGAACGTGATGATAATCCGCCACATCCATTTGCCTATTTGGGGAGTTCAGTTTCATCCCGAGTCGGTGATGACAGACACTTGCGGTGTGCAGATTTTAAAAAACTGGTTGGAATGTCTTAAATGAAAGAAGCCCCCTTTTATTGCAAAAGAAGCGGGCTTTTGTTGCGATAAAAGCCTGCTTTTGCTGGGTAGGCTTTTGCTGTTTGGTAGCAAGCCCTATCTACCGACCTGGCAAGGCCTTGCCACCACGCTGGGAAGGCCTTGCTACCAAAACGTTTGTGAGTGCTATTTTTACCGTGTGATTCTTGTCTGTTTCTTTTGGGCTTTTAAGGACGTGTTACTTTCAAAATAGTTGGGTTTTTGCGGTAGAAGTGAGGTGGAGTTTTAATGGATTTTGTATTTTCAAAGAGTGTCGCATTATAACTTGGAACTCAAAAGCAATGTTACGCAGCTACTCAACTCTTTTTCCTGCTAAACCATTCTTTGAACTCTGCAACTTTACTTTTGCTCACAATTGGTTTTTCATCGGCGGTTGGATGTTTCAGATTGATGGATAAACGGCTATTAAACCATAAACTGATGTCTCTTATCGATTCTCGTGAAAGTAGATATTGCCTGTTCACTCTAAAAAAGAGCGTGGGGTCGATGCTGGTTGTTAGTTCATCTAAATTTTGTGTTATGCTGTGGCTTTTACCATCACTCATCATAGCTTTTACTTGTCCATCTTTTATATAGAAGTAATGAATTTCGTTTATGGGGATAGGTAGAAGTTTGTCTCCTTGGGTAGGTATCAGAAAATGTGTTTTGTAGTTTTCTTGTAGTTTTAGCTTACGCATCAGCCACGACAACTCTTGAGAAGAGGTGTTTAGCTTGTCTGTTGATGCGGTGGTGATTTTGAAACTTTTCCATTTGTTGATGGCGCGCTCGAAATCTTCCTGTGAGATGGGTTTTAAAAGGTAGTCTATACTGTTTACCTTGAAAGCGCGGAGAGCGTATTCATCATAAGCGGTGGTGAAGATGATGGGGCAAGTGATGTTGATATGCTCAAATATCTCAAAAGCCGAACCGTCAGCCAAATGTATATCCATAAAAATCAGATTTGGCATTGTGTTAAGCTTTAGCCAATCTATGCAATCGGCTATGTTGTCTATGGTTCCAATCACTTCTGCTTCGTGATCAACGCTGTTGAGAAGTGAAAGCAGGTTTCGTACAGCTGCTTTTTCGTCTTCAATAATCAGTACTTTCATACTCGTTCTTCATTAAGTGGCACTATGACAGAGAAATCCGTATTCCTTTTTATGATAATATTCTTTTGTAAGAGTAGTTGATATCGTTTATCCAAATTGGCCAAACCTACTCCCATTCCTGGGTTAGAATTAATTTTAGGTTGAAGCTTATTGCTCACACAGATACAACCGTCACTTAGCGTTTTAATAATTATCGTTAAGGGCTTGCGGCTGCTGATTTCGTTGTGTTTCACCGCATTCTCGGTGAGCATTTGAATAGCCATAGGTGGCAAATGATATGAATTGTATTTGCTATCTATTTGTATATCAAATATCAAATTGTCTTCAAAACGCATTTTAAGTAAAAAAATGTAAGCATAAACAAACTGCATTTCGTCGTGAAGAGTTACTAATTGTCCTTCGTTGCTTTGAAGTGTATAGCGCAATACTTTGGAAAGCTCTTGAATATAATCTTGTGCTCGATCTTGATTTTCACGCACCAACGAACCTAAGGTGTTGAGTGAATTGAAAAGCATATGTGGGTTGAGTTGATTCTTTAAAGCCTCATACTGATTTCGTATATTTTCGGATTGTAGCTGAAGGTTTTCCGCATTTACCAACTGTTGTCGAGTTATTAGATGAATAATATAACAACTCAGTGTGACCAGTCCACCCATAATAATGTCGCGGAAGGGGTGGAGGTAGTGATGTACGGTAGCGTTGACAGCCGGAAGCCCCAAAGCTTGATGCAGGTAGAAAAAACCTTTACCGAACAAGCTACTAACAACCCAACTCAGCATAAACGACAGAATCAGAGTTTTTATTTTAATGTGTGCAGTGGGTTTGTTGAAAGGAAATAGGATGGTGTTGAGAGCAAAAAGCAGTAGTAATGAAATGAATGTAAATACAATTTCTGATAATACATCAATGAAGCGCATACCAGGAAATAGACATTCAGTCTCACTTTCGTGAAACAGTGAAATGGATTCAGGAAAGTGAACCAATACAGCGACTATCAGTGAAATAGCTGTTGTAGCCAAAATGTATTTATTCTGAATGTAGAGTTTCATCATTGTCATTGTTTCACAAATATACTGCTTTTACCCTACGGTTGTGTCGTTTCATTGATATGTGCCGTTACATACATCCCTGGTCGGAAAGCAGGATTGCCGTTGATGATTCGTACAAATACCTTGATACTGCGATTTACGGGGTCTACCAATTGGCCGATAGATATTATTTTCCCACTGTAATTTTCATTGCCTAAACCATTGACCCTGAATTGTACATTTTCTCCCTCCTTAATCAGGTTGACATCTTTTTCATAAGTTGTCAGACACAGCATAGGAGCATTTTTATCAATGACTTGGCACAACGACTCGCCAGGTTGTACATATTTTCCACGGTTGATATTGACCTCTTCGATGTATCCACTGATAGGAGCCTTTACTTCCAATAAGGGTTGAATGCCACTCTTCTGAAGCGATGCTCCACTGATGCCCAACAAAGAAAGCTGTGCTTCGGCACTTTCCAAACGGCTTTTCATCGTAAGATACTCTGATTTAGCTTCCTGGTATTTTTTCATTGATGCCGCTTTTTGGTCGGCTAATGTTTTTTGCCTTTCATACTCTTGTTTTAGATATTCTTCTTGTGCCAAAGCTTCCATATAGCTTTGTTGCAAAGTGATAAAATCGGGATTTTCCAATGTTGCAATGATGCTTCCCTTTTGTACAAATTGTCCGGGCACAAGGTTGGCTTGGCGCACTATCCCACCCATTGTTACTGCTACGGTGGCTTCACTTTGTGGTGCAGTCACAATCACACCGTTGAACGAAACGGTGTTGGGGCGAGCTGTGGCAGCAGTCATAGCGTCTGTTGCAGTGCTTTCGGTTTCGTTATTATCTGATTTTTGTTCTATTGGCACAATTTGTTTCTCGGTATTTTGCGTCTCCTTTTTCTGGCAGGCACTCAATAACCCTGTGGCCAAAATGATATAAATGATAGGTTGAAGTTTCATAAAAAGTATATTTTGTTTTTTATTTATAAAGTTCATATTCTAAAGCTGCGATATTGTAGTTGTATAGCGTTTCAATATAACCGCGTCGGATATCTCGGGCTGCGATAATAGATTGGATATATTCTGTGACCGAAGATTCACTATACTCCAATTGTAGAGCTGCTGCTTTTTCTAACTCATCTGCTTCTCTTAGAGCTATGTTGTCATAATAACTCAAACTTTTTTCGTAGCGTCTTATGTCTATCATCAGTTCCGCTATTTTATTGTTTAGTTGACGAATATTATCTTCTGCGGTTAGCGTGGCACTCCAAGCAGCGAGTTTGGCTTGTTTTACTCGGCTGCTTTGCGGAGCGAAATAAATAGGCACAGATACTCCTACCATCCACGCATTGAGGTTTTTGATAGGTAAGATGTGCTGACGTGTGTACCCTGCAAATAGTTCGGGAAAGTATCGGCTGTACTCCACTTTAACGGCAGCCTTGGCCTCGGCTGCTTGACTTCTGAAATAGTCTATATGTGCTATCGAAGGCATCAGGCTATAATCTTCAACAGTAAAAGCTTTATTTGCTTCGTGTTTGGGTGTCAAAGCCAAGTCGGTGTAACAAGCCCAACGAAAACGTCTCAATGCAAGTTCTTCTTCTTGGATGGCCTGAAATAGTTTGTTGTGAAGTTCGGCGGCCATAGTGGTCATAATGTTTTTTTCGAGCAATGTAATTTCACCTTGTTCATAACGCACTTTTGCTATTGCTGTCAATTGATTTGCCAATATTTCTTGATCTCGATACATTTCACTGATGCCCACCGCATATTGATAAAAAGCCCATGCGCGCTTCACTTCGGCAATCACCTCTTTTTCTACCATTTCTCGATAGTGGATTGTTGTTTCAACTTGTCTTTTTACTAACGTGTTTTTGTAAAAAGGAGTTAGCAGCGAACCGAAGTTTTGCTCAATACTCAGCTCTTTGTCATTTTTCACTTCACTATTGAGTTGTCCCCACGAATAACTGAAGGTAGTTGGTGCAATTTCCACAATTTCCCCTTTGCTGGCTCGCACTTGTTCTATGGCGGCAGAAGCTATTTGCAGTCGTGGATGATTTTGTAATGCAATGGCTATCGCTTCATCTAAGCTTGTTGTTAGTATATTGTTTTGTGCCTGTGCGGTGTTGGTGGCACAGATAAGTACGGGCACCATTATAAAAATACCCCAAAAACGTTTGGAACGCTTCATCACAGCACCTGTTTGATGTACAAGTTTATAAAATAATGGTATAATGATTAATGTCAAGAGTGTAGATATAATCAATCCACCAATTACCACTGTGGCTAAAGGACGTTGCACTTCGGCTCCTGCCGATGTGGCAATAGCCATCGGCACAAATCCCATTGATGCCACAAGTCCAGTCAGAAAAACAGGGCGTAGCAAATGCGGAGTGCCATGTTTAATGATTTGGTTTGTGGTAAGCGAGTGTTGGTTTTGGCGGCGTAAATCATTGAAATGATTTAGCATCAAAATACCATTTAATACTGCCACGCCAAACAATGCTATGAATCCTACTCCAGCCGATATGCTGAAAGGTAACCCACGAATCCATAAGGCCACGATACCGCCTATCAACGAAAGTGGCACGGTAGAAAATACAATGAGTGTATAGGTGAGATTTTTGAATGCAAAAAACAGAATAAAAAGTATGAGTAAAAGTGCTATCGGAATAACGATGGACAATGTGCGTATGGCATTTTGTAGATTCTCGAACTGACCGCCATATTCAAAATAATAGCCTGGTTTTAGCGAGATGTTCTGCTCCAATGTCTGTTGTATTTGCTCTACTACTTGCTGAATATCTGCATCGCGCACATTCACGCCTATTACGATACGTCGTTTGGTTGCATCACGATTAATCTGTAGTGGGCCTTCTACAAGGTCGATGGTTGCAAACTCGCTAATCGGTATTTGAATACCCTCGGATGTGCGTATAAACAGACGATCTAAGTTTAAATCCGACACTTTATTTTCATCCAATCGCACTACCAAGTCGAAACGGCGTTCATTTTCGAATACTACACCGCTCACTTCGCCTGCATAAGCTGTGCGAATCATATCATTTAGCTCTTGAATATTCACTCCATAACGTGCTATCTTGTCGCGATTATATGCCACTACCAATTGAGGTAGTCCCATTGTTTGCTCCACTATCACGTCGGCAGCTCCAGGCACTTGCTCTACATATTTGGCTGCTTCTTTTGCTCGCTCAAACAACTCGTGTGTATCTTCTCCGTAGAGCTTTACGGCAATATCTGCTTTAGCACCAGTCATTAGTTCATTAAACCGCAATTGTATAGGTTGTGAGAAGTTGAATTCGGCTCGGTCTGACAACGGCTCTAAAGCCGTCTTCATTTTCTCAACCATCTCGGCACGGCTTGTGGCCGATGTCCACTCTTTGAATGGTTTCATCACTATCATAATATCAGCATCTTCTACCGCCATAGGGTCGGTAGGCACTTCGGCTGTACCTATTTTAGATACTACATGTTTGATTTCAGGGAAACTTGTCATCAATGTCCTTTCAGCTTCGTTTGCCACATCGATACTTTCGGATAATGAGCTACCTGCCGGAAGTGTCATTTGCATGGCAAAGTCTCCTTCGTCGAGCGTTGGTATAAATTCTGCTCCCAATCGTGTAAAGAGAAATATAGAACCTATTAATCCAGCAAATGCTACACTGATTGTCCACCATTTAAATCGAATACAGAAGTTTAGTATGTGCTGATAACCTATGTTTAACCAGCCGAAAAAACGATCGGCAATAGTAGGTTTGTCAACAATGGTGTGTTTCAAAAATAATGAGGCCATCATAGGCACGTAAGTCAACGAAAGAAGTAATGCGCCTATGATGCAAAACACCAATGTCTTTGCCATTGGGGTGAAATACTTACCCTCGATACCATTCAGGGTAAGAATTGGAAAAAAAACGATTAGAATGATGAACACCGCAAAAGTAGCCGAACGCACTACTCCAGATGCGCCACGCTCTACTTCGGCATTCATTTCGGTTGGCGATAAGGTGCGGCCTTTAAAAGATTTACTATAAAGATGTGCCAATATCCCCTCTACAATTACAATAGAACCATCTACTACGATTCCAAAGTCGATAGCTCCAAGACTCATTAGATTGGCGGTAACCCCAAATATGCGCATCATAATGAAACCAAAAAGCATGGATAACGGGATAACGGATGCCACGATAATACCTGCGCGAACATTGCCTAAGAAGATTATCAGTATGACAAAAACGATGATAGCTCCTTCGATAAGGTTGTAAACTACTGTCGAAATATTGCGAGTGACAAGCTGTGAGCGGTTTAGATAAGGTTCAATGCTTACACCTTCGGGCAATAAATTCTGTATTTTTTCAACACGTTCTTCGAGTGTAGCAGTCACTACATTGGCATTAGCTCCTTTTAGCATCAAAGCAATACCTCCAACACATTCGCCTTCTCCGTCCTTGGTCATAGCTCCAAAACGTTTGGGCGAACCGAATCGCACACTGGCTAAATCATCTATATGTATAGGTATGCCATTCCTGTTGGTTATAACAATCTTTTCTATATCTTCGAGTTTACTAATCATTCCCTCCGAACGTATGTAGTAAGCGTTTTTACCTTTCTCTATATAGCTACCTCCTGTGTTTTGATTGTTCTGGCTCAGGGCATCAAATACTTCACTAAGGGTGATGTTGAGTGAGTAGAGTGCATCAGGGTCTACAGCTACTTCATATTGTTTCAGGTATCCTCCAAAACTATTAATCTCTACTATGCCTGGTATGCCCGAAAGTTGGCGTTTCACAATCCAATCTTGGATGGTGCGTAGCTCCATAGCATTATATTTGTTTTCGTATCCAGGTTCTACTCGAAGAATGTATTGGTAAATTTCTCCAAGACCAGTTGTGATAGGCATCATTTCGGGTACGCCAAGTTCTGCTGGTATTTCCCCACTAACAGATTGTATTTGTTCATTGATTAGTTGACGTGCATCCAGTGTGGCTACACTCTCTTTAAATACCACGGTAACCAAAGATAAACCAAAACGGCTTACAGAGCGTATTTCTTCTACATTCATAATGTTGCTCATTGCTATTTCTATTGGCATAGTGATGAGCTGTTCTACTTCCTGCGGTGCTAAGGTTGGTGAAATTGTCACAATTTGCACCTGATTATTAGTAATATCGGGCACTGCGTCGATGGGCAGCGTCAACATTGAATAGATTCCAGCAAAAAATAGCAATAAAGTCATAATTCCAATAAAGAGTTTTTTCTTTATCGAAAATTTCACAATCGAGTTGAGCATAAACAAATGGTTTATTAAGATTCCTTTTTAGGGGTAAAAATAGCTACTTGATTGTGTATATATAATGTTTTGGGACTGAGGTAGCTGAAATAGTATCTGAAACGAATGAAAATAGATTTGAAAAGTTTTTATGAAATATCCGAAATATTTTATTGGAATGATTATAACTAAATACAATGACAATAAATCGAGTTATTACTGCTTAACTCAATTATCTACTTTCCGAAAAACTGAAGAATAGATGCCATAACAGTAGCACGCTGTGCCTCGGATTGAATGCTTTCGAACGGGAAACCGAGCACGAAGGTGCGGTAGTCTCCTTTGTAGGCGATAGCGGCACTCTCTTTTCCGGGTGAGTAGGCAAACACCGAAAAGGCATTACTGGTAGGAATAAGGCAGTCGGGCGATGTCACCGCATAAAAGTTTTCGTTGGCTTGCCGGGGTATAGATAGCGTGAGATTCAACCCATTGATGGCTCCCGATTGCTTATTGACAGGTGTGCCACCATATTTATATTTCAGAAGTTGCTCGGTAAACTGACGATTGCCTTGCGTGGTGTTCATATCGCTTGCTACATAGGCACCACTAATCAAAAGATTGCCGCCTGCACTGCAATAAGAGGTGAGTGCGCGTTGCATCGGCGAAGAGAATGTTTTGTAATATTTCAAATTGGCAGCGTCCTCTTTTTCTAACCCCAATAGTAAATCTACCACGTTGTAGCGTTCCAACTGCACCACACCATTTTCTACAGCCTCATCGCTACACGACACAAAACTGTAGCCGCCGGCAGCTTGAATGGCTTTACCGTGAAGATAAGTGTAATCGAACGTGTTTCCAGCAATGGTTTTACCTTCCCACTCACTGCCGCTATAACCCAAAGCAGTTTTGCCCTCTTTGCCACCTTGCTTGCGGTCGAATACCGTTTGTGCTCCACAAAGTGATATGTTTTTGTGATAAGCCACACCGGGATCTTGGTTTATATCAAAACCAGCTGTTGTGGAGGTGTTTATTACTGCTGGGCCACTCAAACGATTGAATCCATTTACAATTAGAACTTCGCCTTGCGCACGAGGAGCGATGTAGGCACAAAGGGTTTCGGATGGGAAACTCTCTCCACCTTTGTTTACAGCTGTTATCTTGAATGAATAAATGATACCTGGCTCTACTTTAATGGTGTAGTTGTTCTTCTTTACTAACGTGCCATTATCGAAACTTCCATCGCCCATTGCCGTGTAAACAACGTAATCTTGTGGCGATGCAGTTGGTTCGAGTGGATCTTCTTCGCCATGCCAAGTAAGATTGAGCGTGTTTTTCTTTTTTCCAAACTCTATGGCAAAATGGCTGATGGGCAATGGTTGAACTACATATTCCTTGCCGTGTTGTTCAGCAAGATACTTGAGTGCGCCTTTGTAGATAGCTCTTGATAAAGTGAATTTGAAATTGGGGTCGTGAGCCAAGCGCATATCGGCAAAGTTTTGATGAGAAAGCATTTCGATGATGGTTGAGGCTACCGATGGAATGCGTGTTTCGCTGTAATTGCGATCCCACATAGCACGCCGTGTCCACGGAAGTTTGTATGTAGCCTTCACGTCGTTTGTGATTTGGGTAAGTAGCAAGTCCGATAAATCGCGCGAGGCGTAGCGATTTGTTCCTGCAGCAAGCACGCCGTTGTTGAAATCGGTAGTGAAGATACCCAGCGAACCGATGATTTCATCTGAGGCACTGTATCCGGCATCGCTGTGAAAAGCCATACACATCTCAAGTGGAACGCCTAAGCCTGCCTGTGAAGCATTAAACACCGAACCACCTGATAGGTAGTTTGCCATTTGCGAACGGGTGTTGATATCATCAATGTAATCGTTTTCTCCTTTTCTGCCAGCATACACTTCGTAGGGCATTCCACTCCATTGGGCATTGTAGCGTGCTCCTTCGAGGTAGCGAGGCAATTGGCTCACTGCGCCACCACGTGCAATGTTGCCCATACCACCACCGAAGCGGACTGCATCGGCACATACTACTCCTTTTTCTTTGCTTTCATTACTTAGCACCACCATACCTGTGTGGTTGTTTCCTTTGTCAAAATTGAATGTGCCCAGATAGACCCACGTGCCACCACCTATCTGTTGGTTAACTTGAAACTCGCTGATGCCTCCTTTGTGAAACACCAGATATTTAGCATCCGATATACTATTGGGCAATGTTTGGTAGGAAACATAAACTGCATATTCGCCCGATTGTGGAATGGTAGGAATCCACTGCGCAAAAGCTTTATCTTTTTTCTTTTCGGTATTGGTATAGCGTGCTGTGCCGGCGATGAAAGGATTATCACCATCTTGATAGACCGATTTTCTTTGTGCAAAGCCTTTGGTGTCGGTAGTAGCCCATTGCGCTTTTCGGCTCTTCATTTCGAGATAGATGCTTCCATTGGGAGTGTCGTTGTCTACAATCACTTCGCTAAGCTGAGTGTCTCGTTCGCGCGGTGTAAACACGCAAGCACCTGCATTTTCGAGCATTGGGATGATGTAGGGAACTACAAACGATTGAGTGAATAAGTCTTCGGTGGTACAAAAAAGATTGGGACGTTGCCAGCCCCATTCTCTTTTATCATTTTTATAGTAAGCACCGTGGCTTTGCCACACAGCTATGTGATGATTTTGCAATCCGCGCGATGGTTCGTAAGATTTTGAAATGGGCTGTACCCACGGTGCGCTTTTGTGATGAAGGTTCAAGAGAAGTCGCTCTTTATCCTTTTTTTTATTGCGATAGGCATTGGGCACTAAATCGTCTATAAGCTTGCTGCCTGCATAAATTTTTAGTTCGTATCTGCTGTATGTTTTTGGAAGCATCGCTTTTACGCTGCGATAAAGCGCATCTACCGTAGTAGGAGTGAATGGTTGATAGGCTAAACTTTCGGACACAATGACAGAAACCAACTTTTGGTTTGCATCAATGTTGAAGCTCTGCAATGTGGGCTGATTGATTTTTGCTGTTGGCTGATAAGAACTCCAAAACTCTTTTAGCAATCTTTCTATTTGTGGCTCATTACTTTGTGCGAAAGCCGCATCGGTCGCTAAAAACAGTACAATCAGGAGCAAACCATAAAATCTTTTCATACAGGTGCAGTAAATAATCAATATTACTACAAAAGTAGTTCAAAAAAGATTCTATTCAGTATAAAGTTCACGTAAATTAGCTACTTCTACATTTAGATGATTCACTAAGTAATTTTCGATGCCTTCATACTCTTCATCTATTACTCGGAATGCTTCCATAAGATATTCCTTCTTTACGGTGAGCAGTGATTCCAATTCGGGATACTTTTCGATAATAGCTCCATATTTGCCGTTTAAACACTCTTTAGAACGCATATAATCTTCAATAATATCGTTGCGGTCTACCATCAATGCCGAAAGAAATAATGCGGAGGCAACGCCAGTCCGATCTTTTCCAGCAGTGCAATGAAATATGACAGGAGTATGGCTCTTGTCCATAATCAACTCAAAAAACTTCTTGAATTGCTCTTGCGACTCGCGCACAATGGTGGCATATACCTTTTTCATCAACTCTTCGGCACTTTCGATGCCACTTATATCTATTTCGTTGATATTGCCCGCTTCGATGGGGAGTTTGATGTATTTTGATACCGTTTGTGGCAGGTGATCGATGGCATTTTGAATTTCGCTTGTGCTCCTGAAATCGATAACCATACGCACAGGCAAACGACTTAGATAATCTAAGTCTTCGGAGGTGAGTGACGTTAAATCGTCGGCTCGAAACATCTTCTTGTATTTTACGTTTTTACCAAAAACGTTTTTAAATCCTCCTAAATCGCGCATATTGTGTGCGCCGTGCATAGGTAGCAACCACAGTTTTTTATCTTCTTCTTTCATAACCATCTGTTTTTCTAATAAAAACAAATGTAATCGTATTATTTCTTTGCAACAACGCTTTGTTTAGGATATTTTATTTAAAAAAGTGATAGTCTGATAGTCTTAGGACGCAATGCCTGCATAAATAGCAATCCCAATGGTGGTTAATAAACCGACATACACAATGCTTGAGGTATGTTGTGCATTGTGGAAGTTTTCTTTTGTAACCAGTCGCAACAGAAAATAGGTGATAGCGGCTCCACAACCTCCAAGAAGCATTCCTACGATAAGGTCGCCAGGGTAGTGCAATCCCAAATAGATGCGTGTGTAACAATTGATAATGGCCCAGCAACAGATGAAGAAACTAAGCCATCTTTTACGAAATAAAAAGATAAGAAAGAATGCAAGTCCGAAAGAATTGGATGCGTGGCACGATGGAAAACCATAACCACCTCCACGCCGACCGTTTACAATATACACCAAATCGGCAATGGGGCTTGCTTCACTGGATGGACGAGGACGCTCTACAATAGGACGGATAACACTGGCACAAATCTGATCGGCAAAGGTAATGGTGAGTGCTATGGCTATCAGGCAGAACAACACCGTTTTCCAATGGTAGTTTCTTATTAGCACATACAAGATGCTTGCATACATCGGAATCCAAATAAATTTTCCCGTGAACACACTCATAAAATAGTCCCAAAACGTGTTGTGAAAACTGTTGAGGTACAAAAAAAAACTTTGATCGGCATTTGCCAGATTTTGGATTAATTCGTTTGTCATCTTTCGTTTATTATTTATCTTTTTGCAATATCATCGTATAATTTTTGAAGAAAAGCTTGTCCTTTCTTCAGGCTCAATTCCTTGTTCTCTCCTTTTTCGGTGATAACCGTGTTTGATGTACAATCGTAAATCACCTCATTATCAGGCGTGACCCAACCAAAGAAATTGGGAATAGTGAAAAAAGCAAAGTGTGGAGAAGAGGGGTTGAGCAGGTTTTTGCTGAATGTGAAATCCGCGTGCGGAATATCGAGTTGTGCCAGCAAAGTAGCTGCAATGTCTATTTGTGAACCCATTGTGTCGATATGTTTAGGTTCGTTCACAGCTCCGCCAGCAAAGATAAGAGGGATTTGAAAACGCTCTACCGACTCGTTGGTTATATGATAAGGATATACTCCTAAATGGTCGGGTACTAAAACAACCAATGTGTTGTTCCAAAATGGTGATTTTTTTAGCTCTTTGATAAATTTACCAATACACTCATCGGTATAGGCAAAAGCGTTCAGGCGTGGGTCGTCGAGCTTTTGATAGGGCACATCAAATGGTTCGTGACTGCTTGATGTCTGTAACATTGCCAAGAAAGGTTCTTTAATCTGATGATTGTTTAAGTTGTCCCATAGCTTATCGAAAACCACATCGTCGTGTGCGCCCCACTTGCTTAATCGTTGTGAAGCAGGGAAATTCTTATCACAAACAATATTATCTATCCCCATCGACACAAGATAAGAACGCATATTAGTGAAATCGGCATCGCCACCATAATAATAATACAAGTTGTAGCCCTCTGCTTTTAGAGATTTAGGGATAGAAGGCAAACTTTGTGTTTTGCGTGTGTACTTCATAATACTGGTGGTGGGTTGTGCTGGATAACCACTAAATATAGATACCAAACCACGATCGGTGCGGAAGCTGTTGGCGTAGAAATTAGTGAATAATACTCCTTCACCTGCAATGCTGTCAAGTTGTTCTGCTACAGCTACTTCGCCACCAAGCGATTGCATCAAATGCGACGAGAAACTTTCCATCACAATCATAATGATGTTGGGGCGAATGGTGTTGAGCAGTTTGGGCACACTGTCGGTTTTGTTGGTTTCTATCAGTTCGGCAAACAAGCGGTCGGCCTCTTCTGCTTCTAAAAAACGATATTGCTCTTCAAATTTCGTTTGTCGTGCAAACGAATCGATAAAACTAAAGCAAGGATTGATGGCGGCGTGATTTAAACGTTGGTTTTCGCTGAAATAGACCTTTCCGATATTCATAGTGGAGACTGTGAATCCGCCACGAATAGGAATGAAGAGCAATGCCGTGACAAGCAGTAATACGATGCTTTCATTCATTCGATGGAAAGGGATTCTAAGAGAATCTTTATTAGGTGGCGTGAAAGATAACAATAAATAGATAATGGCTGTATAGACAAGCGTTACGATAAATCCAAGTGCTATCATCCAAAAACTAACGCTGGCAAAAGCGTCTTTGGGAGATGAAAAAAAGTAGAAAAGGGGAGTGGAGTCCAGTCGGAACCCCCAGTAATCGTACAGACCGATATCTAAAGTGAAAACAGACGCAATGAAGAAAGCGGTGATAAGAAAGTAGATTTGAAATATTTTTTTGAGTAGTGTGTTAAGTGTCCACACAGACGCAATAATGAGTAATCCGGGTATGATGGTGAGGTAGCCAGCAAAAGAGAAATCGAGTGGTAGTCCATTCCAAACAACCTGAAACCACTGGCTCGCTGTTGTATCATCGAAAAGATGATGATAATAGAGCATAAACAAAGGTTTCTGCAATACGAAAATCAAAACAAATAGAAGATAGATAATAATAAGCTGAAAAAGCCTTCTTTTCATTGTAAATCATTTAAAAATATGGAACGCATACAAAGGTAATACTCTTTTCTATATCTTTGCGCAAATACATTATGCAAAAAGAAATCTTACAATGAGAAAGATTGCTAAGAACTTGACCGAATTAATCGGAAACACTCCACTTATGGAGTTGGCAGCTTATAGCCGTAGACACAATTTGAAAAAGCCCTTGTTGGCAAAATTAGAGTCGTTCAACCCCGCAGGTAGTGTAAAAGACCGAGTAGCTTTGGGAATGATTGAAAAGGCTGAACGAAATGGTGTGTTGCATCCCGGCGCTACAATAATAGAACCGACCAGCGGAAACACAGGAGTGGGATTGGCGATGGTATCGATTGTAAAAGGGTATAAGCTGATACTAACAATGCCTGAAACAATGAGTATTGAACGTCGCAACCTACTCAAAGCTTTGGGGGCAGAAATTGTGCTGACCGATGGTGAAACGGGTATGATTGGGTCGGTGGCTAAAGCGAATGAATTGAAAAATAGTATTTCTGGAGCTGTAATTTTGCAGCAGTTCGAAAATCAAGCAAACCCTGCCATTCACGAACAAACCACTGGAGAGGAAATTTGGAACGATACGGATGGAAAGGTGGATGTATTTGTAGCGTGTGTGGGAACAGGAGGCACGATTACAGGTGTGGCAAAAGCTCTCAAGAAACACAACCCTGCTGTTTACGTGGTGGCTGTTGAACCGCAATCATCGCCAATTCTATCGGGTGGAAAGGCTGGAAACCATCGGATACAAGGAATAGGTGCCAACTTCGTGCCTGAAATTTACGATGCTTCATACATAGACGAGGTGGTGACCGTGAGCGATGATGAGGCGATTCGTGGTGGACGTGAACTTGCTTCTACCGAAGGGTTATTAGCTGGCATTTCTTCGGGAGCGGCAGTGTATGCTGCGCAACAAATCGCTTTGCGACCAGAGTTTGCGGATAAGCAAATTGTAACTCTACTACCCGATACGGGTGAACGATACCTCTCTACCGAACTTTATGCTTTTGATACTTATCCTTTGGATTAATCGTTATTTAATTGACAAAAATATGCACATTAAATATTACTGTATAGCAACGCTCTTATTTTTTGTTTCTACTTATGCAATGGCTCAAGAGACGTATAAAGAATTGTCCGAAAAGGCCATTGATTGTATCGAAATGGATAGTTTGGAACAAGCCGAAGTGCTGCTTAATGAAGCGATGAAACTTGAACCTGCCAATCCGTACAACGCTCTTCTGTTTTCTAATTTGGGTTTGATTCAGAAGCGAATGGGGCGATTGGAAAACGCAATAGATTCTTATACGTATGCGGTGAATTTGGCTCCTACTACTCTACCTATCTTGCTCGATCGTGCAGCTCTTTATTTGGAAGTGGGGATGACCAATCAAGCTTACTATGATTACATTAAGATTTTGGATATTGATAAAGACAATAAAGAGGCTTTGTTAATGCGTGCTTATATTCATCAGCTTCGTAGAGATTATAACTTAGCGCGTGTGGATTATCTTCATTTGCTTGAAGTAGATACGAACCATTACAATGCACGCTTGGGGTTGATAACGTTGGAACAAAAAGAAGGTAAATTCAAAGAGGCTCTGGAGAGAGTGAATAAAATGTTGCTCGAATACCCCAATGATGCGGTGCTCTATGTGGCACGTGCCGATATAGAGCGAGAGATGGAACACATTGATTTGGCCTTGACCGATTTGGACGAAGCTTTGCGACTGAACTTTTCTTTAATTGATGCTTATTTGTTGCGTGGAGATATTTATCTATTGCAAGGCAAGAAGCTGTTGGCCAAAACTGACTTTGAAAAAGCCATTCGTCTGGGAGTTCCTACTTCACAATTGAGTAGTAGATTGAATCAATGTAAATAAGTCAGCTGTCAACTGTTCATATTCAATACGTTGGATGTAAACAGTTGGCAACTCAAATATGAATATCTGTAAAGTGAAGTGTTTTTTGTATAATTGAAATTGTCTATTCGTCAACAAACTGCTTTATAACCTGTATGAAGTCTTTTCCATATTTTTGCTTCTTATACTCCCCAATACCACTGATGTTTCCGAAAGCCTCGATTGTAGTAGGGCGTGATATAGAAAGCAAATGCAGCACTTTGTCTGTTAGGACGATGTAGGCTGGTATCGCCTCTTGCGATGCCAGATCCTTGCGAAGTGTGCGTAGTGCCTCGAATAAGCTTTCGTTTTCTGTAGCAGGCATAGCCATTGGTAGCTCTTTTTCTATCACAGGCTTTTTCCCTTTTTGTTTTGTTGCTTTCTCAATTCGCACGATGGTGACCAGCGGAGCAGATGTTCGGCCAAACAATACATTGCTTCCGCTTTCGGTTATCCTTAGATGGTTTTTTTCGTTGTAGGCAATTTCAAAGTAACCTAATTGTAGCATTTGCAATATGTAGTCTTGCCAATCGCGCGCTGGTATATCTCTGCCTGCTCCAAATGTTTTTAGCTTATCAAATTCCTTTTCTACGATTTCGGCGCTGAATGTGCCTCTTAATATATCTACCAGCATACTTACTCCAATTTGCTGGTTGGTACGCACTATTGCACTCAATGCTTTTTGTACAATTACTGTTCCGTCAAATCTTTGAGGAGGGTTTTTGCACACGTCGCAATTGCCGCAATCCTTATCCGATGTTTCGCTAAAGTAATTCAATAAGATACGTCTTCGGCATATGTCAGATTCGGCATATTGCTGCATTCGCTGTAGTTTTTCTACATTGATAGATTGCTGTTTGCTCTCTACTGCAAACTTGGTGAGTAATATTAAATCGGCAAGCGAATAAAACAAAAGCGTGTCGGCTGTCATTCCATCTCGTCCAGCTCGCCCTATTTCTTGATAAAAGCTTTCGATGCTTTTGGGGAGGTTGTAGTGTATCACCCATCTGACATTTGATTTGTCGATGCCCATACCAAAAGCAATGGTGGCACATACCACCTGGATGCGATCATTGATAAAATCGCTCTGTGTAGCGTCTCGCTGCTGTGGTGATAAGCCAGCGTGATATACTCCGCATCTGATGCCGTGCTTTTGAAGCATTTGTGCTACCGACTCGGTTTTGTTGCGGCTCATACAATAGATGATGCCGCTTTCACCGTGATGGTTCGCTATAAAATCAAGGATTGTTTTATGTTTTTCTTTTTGTTGATAACCTCTTTTGACTGCAAGGCTAAGATTGGGACGATCGAAGGAAGAGATAAAGGTTTGCGGTTCGTTTAGATGAAGTTGGCGAATAATATCTTCACGTGTGATTTTATCGGCAGTGGCAGTCAACGCAATAATTGGTACTTGTGGAAAATTTTGGTGTAGCACGCCCATTTGCGTGTATTCGGGACGAAAATCGTGTCCCCATTGCGATATGCAGTGTGCTTCGTCCACGGCAAAAAGAGAAATTTGTATGTCTTTCAATAAATAATCTATTTCCAACAACAATCTTTCGGGGGAGATGTATAGAAGTTTAAGCCTCCCTGCAACGCAAGCTCGTCTCACTTCTGCGTTTTCGGTTTCGTCGTTGGCACTGTTCAACGCTCCAGCCTCAATGCCATTGGCTTTGAGGGCTTCTACCTGATCTTTCATAAGTGATATGAGCGGTGACACCACTACGGCTGTTCCATTGCAGAGCAATGCAGGCAATTGATAACAGATGGATTTTCCTCCTCCAGTAGGCATTAGCACAAGACAATCTTTTTTTTGAAGAACTCGTTCGATAATCTCTTTCTGTAATGGGCGAAAGCTTTCGTAACCAAAATAGCTTTTAAGCGTTTGAATCATATTTATGAATATTGTTGTCTTTGTGCAAAGGTAGCTCTTTATTAATGGTAAAGAATCTATTCTGTACTTTAAAATGGAATGAAATGGTGATATTTATCATTAAAAAAAGACCGTTGACGGAAATAGTATAACAGTGTTTATGAAAAACAATGATATTATGTATGTGCTTTGTGTATAAAGGAGTTGACATTTGGATAGTACCTATATAAGAATTACTTTGAAAATAAATAAGCGAAATTAATTGCCTTTGATTAATATGAGCTTTCAATATCAATTGATAACTAATGACTTGATGCTAATGAATAGCAATATCTGATGTGGCTTTGTTGTTCGATAACGGTTCTTTTTTTCTGTATAAAACAATTGCTAATATCGTATAATATTCTTTTCGCATATATTTTTTCTCATTTTGACGTTTTGTTTTAACTATATGAAAAAAATATGTACGAAATATTTGCGTATTAAAAAATAATGTATGAAATTTGTGACAACTAATATGGCTATCTATGTAGCTATATTTAGATACAAATCCTAACCAGTTAATTAAATGAGTGATTTAGAAAACAAAAACCAAGAAGAAGCTCCTAAAAAGCGTCCTTACAACCTGCGCGAAAAAAAGGAGAAAAAAGCTGCCTATCGATCGTTGATTCGGCCGGAATTGGCAGATGAGCTGTACGACAAGATTTTGAATATCGTTGTAGTTCAAAAAAAGTACAGAGACCCTGAGTACTCTGCAAAAGATTTGGCGAAAGAATTGAAAACAAACACACGCTACCTTTCGGCTGTGGTAAATTCTCGCTTTGGTCAAAACTACTCTTGCCTTTTGAATGAATACAGAGTAAAAGATGCTTTGCATTTGTTGACAGACAAGCGTTATGCTGATAAGAATGTAGAAGAAATTAGTGCGATGGTGGGGTTTGCTAACCGCCAATCGTTTTACGCTGCTTTCTATAAGAATGTAGGTAAAACACCTAAT
Source organism: uncultured Bacteroides sp. (assembly GCA_947074275.1). Classification (GTDB taxonomy): domain Bacteria; phylum Bacteroidota; class Bacteroidia; order Bacteroidales; family Bacteroidaceae; genus Bacteroides. Next base: position 5,024 of record CAMTPA010000020.1, on the reverse strand, counting down.
GGTTATCGTAAAGAGTTTGCAGAACAACAAGTAAAATAATTCTGCGGCCTTTATATCTAATAAAAGGGAAGTGTTTCCGAATGTTTTCGGAAATATTCCCTTTTCGTGTTTATGATACGAGTATTTTTTTACTTATATATTTAGATGAAAAATAGATTAATATGTTCAATGCTGGTAGCAGGATCTCTTTTGACCATTGGCTGTGAAGAGAAGAAACAGGCATCAGCGAATAATTTCGATTACACAGTGGAAAAATTTGCAGATTTACAAATCTTGCGTTATCAGGTGCCTGGTTTTGATGAATTGGACTTGAAACAAAAAGAACTTATTTATTACCTTTCTCAGGCAGCTCTTGAAGGACGTGATATTCTTTTTGATCAGAATGGGAAGTATAATTTGAGGATACGCCGATTGTTGGAGGCGATATATGTCAATTATCAGGGTGATAAAAATAATCCTGAGTACAAAAACTTAGAGACTTATTTAAAGCGTATCTGGTTTTCAAATGGTATTCACCACCATTATGGGTGTGAGAAATTTGCTCCGGGTTTCACTCCAGAATATTTAAAAGAAGTTGTTCTAAGTTTAGATAACACGCAACTCCCATTGACTGATGGACAGAGTACAGAGGAGTTTTGTGCTGAAATATTTCCCGTTGTTTTTGATTCGAGCATAATGCCAAAACGAGTTAATCAAGCAGACGGTGAAGATGTGGTGGTGACTTCGGCTTGCAATTACTATGATGGTATTTCGCAAGCAGAAGTAGAGGTGTTTTATGGAAATATGAAAGATTCCAATGATATAACTCCTATTTCTTATGGATTGAATAGCCGATTAGTAAAAGAAAATGGAGTAATATCGGAGCAAGTTTGGAAAATTGGTGGGCTTTATTCATCAGCTATCGAAAAGATTGTTTATTGGCTAAAAAAAGCGGAAGGTGTGGCCGAAAATGCTGAGCAAAGAGCTGTAATAAACAAGTTGATAGCATACTACGAATCGGGAGATTTGAGAACCTTTGATGAGTATGCCATTTTATGGGTGAAAGATACCGATTCGCGCATCGACTTTGTGAATGGGTTTACTGAGAGCTATGGCGATCCTCTGGGTATGAAAGCAAGCTGGGAGTCGTTAGTGAACTTTAAAGACTTGGAGGCTACAAAACGTACGCAAACCATCAGCGACAATGCGCAATGGTTTGAAAACAACTCTCCAGTGGATGATAAGTTCAAGAAAGACGAGGTGAAGGGGGTGTCGGCCAAGGTTATTACGGCGGCTATATTGGCAGGTGATCTGTATCCAGCTACTGCCATTGGTATCAATTTGCCTAATGCCAATTGGATTCGTGCTGAACACGGTTCCAAATCCGTTACTATTGGCAACATAACCGACGCTTACAACAAGGCGGCTCACGGCAATGGTTTCGGGGATGAGTTTATTTATAGTAATACAGAAAGAAATTGGGTAGACCAATATGGTGATATAACAGGTGACCTACATACCGACTTGCACGAGTGTTTGGGACACGGTTCGGGTAAGCTATTACCAGGTGTTGATCCCGATGCTTTAAAAGCTTATGGTGCAACAGTAGAAGAAGCTCGTGCTGATCTATTTGGACTATATTATATGGCTGACCCTAAACTTGTAGAGTTGGGACTGCTTCCTAATGAAGATGCTTATAAGGCTGAATATTATAATTTTTTGATGAATGGATTAATGACACAGTTGGTGCGTATTGAGCCAGGTAATAATATTGAAGAGTCTCATATGCGCAATCGTCAGCTTATAGCTCGCTGGGTGCTCGAGAAAGGAGCATCGGAAAATGCTGTTCAACTATTGAAGAAAGGTGATAAAACCTACGTAGTGGTGAATGATTATCAAAAGGTTCGTCAGCTCTTTGGTGAATTGCTTTCCGAAATTCAGCGTATTAAATCTACTGGTGATTTTGATGCAGCACGCACAATTGTTGAAAACTATGCAGTAAAAGTTGACCCTGAGCTTCACGCAGAGGTCTTAGAGCGTTATAAAAAACTGAATTTAGCACCATATAAAGGTTTTGTAAACCCTGTATATGAAGCTGTGTATGATGCAGATGGGAATATCACAGATGTGTTAGTAAGTTATAACGAGGGTTATGCAGAACAAATGCTTCGATATAGCAGAGATTATTCGTCTCTTCCATCTATAAATAATTGAATAAGTCTATGAATTTGCAAGAACAGCTTAAAGATATTAAAACACAATTTCGTTTGGGTATGAACGGGGTTGTGTCTCAAAGTATGCGTGAAAAAGGTTTGAATTATAAACTCAACTTTGGTGTGGAGTTGCCACGTATCAAACAGATTGCCGAAGGAATTGAAAAAAATCACGACTTGGCTCAAGCATTGTGGAAAGAGGAGGTTCGTGAATCGAAAATCTTAGCAGCGATGGTTCAGCCAATAGATACGTTTTATCCTGAGATTGCCGATATTTGGGTTGAAAATATGCCAAATATGGAAATTGCGGAACTTACCTCTATGAACCTTTTTCAATATTTGCCTTATGCTCCTGCAAAATCGTTTCAATGGATTGCAAGTGAAGAAGAATTCGCTCAAGTTTGTGGTTATTTGACTATTGCTCGTTTATTGATGAAAAAAGGCGATATGACAGAACGTGCATCAGGTGAGTTTCTCAATCAGGCTGTTGTGGCGGTTCTATCAGGCAGCCGCTTAGTGCGTAACTCTGCCTTGCTTGCCATTCGTAAATATATGAACTTTAGTGAATCCAATGCTTTTCAGGTATGTCGCTTGGTAGAGAGTATGAAAGATTCGGAGATAGAAACTGAGCAAATACTTTATAATATGGTTGCATCCGAATTGGAGGATTAAAGTAAACTTTATTATCGATATATATGCGGTATACGTTGTCTATGAATGGTTATAGCTATTGTACAATGCTTTAATTCTTTTGTAGATAATGTATGTCGCATTCTTTTTTTTGTTGATTCTAAAAACATCTATCATTAAAAAACTTCTCTTTACTTATATGCAGTCTGCGAAAAAGGGTTAACTTTGTTCGCGTTAATTTCGCAGGTTTATGGAAACTCAAAACGTAAAGGATACGGTAAGGCAGATATTCACAGAGTATCTTAACACGAACGGGCATCGCAAGACTCCCGAACGTTATGCTATACTCGATACTATATACTCCATAGATGGCCATTTTGACATTGACACTCTCTATTCATTGATGCTTAATCAAGAGAAGTTTCGTGTAAGCCGTGCTACGCTATACAATACCATTATTCTTTTGATAAACGCTCGTTTAGTCATCAAGCATCAGTTTGGAAACTCCTCTCAATATGAGAAATCATACAATCGTGAAACGCATCACCATCAAATTTGCATGCAATGTGGCAAAGTGACAGAGTTTCAAAATGAAGCACTGCAATCGGCTATTGAAAACACCAAACTTACACGGTTTCAATTGTCACATTACTCTTTGTATATATATGGTATGTGTGGAAAGTGTGTGCGAGCCAATAATAAGAAGAAAGTAAATAACAATAATAAAAAAGAAAAATGAAAGTAGATGTTCTATTAGGATTGCAATGGGGCGATGAAGGCAAAGGAAAAGTGGTAGATGTGTTGACACCACGCTATGATGTAGTTGCTCGTTTTCAAGGTGGCCCCAATGCGGGTCATACACTCGAATTTGAAGGTCAGAAATATGTACTTCGTTCTATTCCATCAGGGATTTTTCAAGGTGATAAGGTAAATATAATCGGCAATGGGGTAGTGCTTGATCCTGCATTGTTCAGAGCTGAAGCTGAAGCACTTGAGGCTTCGGGGCATCCATTGAAGGATAGATTGCATATTTCAAAAAAGGCGCATCTGATTTTACCTACGCATCGCATTCTTGATGCTGCATACGAAGCGGCAAAAGGTGATGCAAAGGTTGGAACAACAGGAAAAGGTATTGGCCCTACTTATACAGATAAGGTTAGCCGTACAGGTGTGCGTGTTGGTGATATTTTAGAAAACTTTGATCAAAAATATGCAGCAGCCAAAGCGCGTCACGAACAAATACTGAAAGGACTTAATTTTCAATACGATTTAACTGAACTTGAAAAAGTATGGATGGAGGGTATTGAATATCTTAAACAGTTCCATTTGGTGGATAGTGAGTTAGAGGTAAATAATTTGCTTAAAGCTGAAAAAACAATATTGTGTGAAGGCGCTCAAGGCACAATGCTCGATATTGATTTTGGTTCTTATCCATTTGTGACTTCTTCAAATACTGTTTGTGCTGGTGCTTGTACAGGTTTAGGAATTGCACCCAACCGCATTGGCGAGGTATATGGTATCTTTAAGGCTTATTGTACACGTGTAGGTGCTGGTCCATTTCCAACTGAACTGTTTGATGAAGTTGGTGATAAGATGTGTACCATTGGGCATGAGTTCGGTTCGGTGACAGGTCGTAAACGTCGTTGTGGATGGATTGACTTGGTGGCTTTGAAGTATTCGGTAATGATTAATGGGGTGACAAAGCTTATTATGATGAAAAGCGATGTGCTCGATACATTTGATACTATTAAAGCGTGTGTTGGTTATAAAATGAATGGTGAGGAAATTGATTATTTCCCGTTTGAACTGAATGACACGGTGGAACCTATTTATGTGGAGCTTGCCGGATGGCAAACAGATATGACTAAAATGCAAAGTGAAGATGAGTTTCCTGAAGAATTTAATGCTTATATTACTTTCTTGGAAGAACAGTTGGGGGTGCAGATTAAAATAGTTTCGGTGGGGCCAGATAGAGAACAAACGATTGAACGGTATACTGAAGAAGACTAATCGTATTATTTATAAAACTTCATAAATCAAAGGGAGGCTATTGTGTTATACAAAGTTTCCCTTTATTTTTGGCAAACTATTTGTGGTTTAATATTGACTAATAGCTTATTGTGTATTAAACATTTAAGCGTTGTTATTGGGAAAGATCGGAAGAGCGTCGTGTAGGGAAAGAGTGTTAAGATTAGTGTAGAT
>CAMTPA010000019.1 GCA_947074275.1 uncultured Bacteroides sp. | reverse complement strand
GGCAACAACGGTGGTGACACAGGCAACAACGGCGGCGACACAGGCAACAACGGTGAAAACGATGGTTCTGTTCAAGAATATAACGTTACTCAAACATATCCCACTGCGGGTACAATTGTGACTTATCAAGGTAAGAAATACCGTAGTAAATGGTGGGTAAATCCTGGAGAGATACCCGGAAACCCTAATGGTCCTTGGGAGTTAATATTGGAAAATGGTGAAGGATCAACACCAGATAAAGCATTAGAATATGATATGGAAGCGACTTATCCTATCCCAGGAACATTTGTGATTTATGAAGGTAAAACTTATAAAAACAAGTGGTATGCTTCGGTAGGAGAATATCCTGGAAGAGACGAGTGGGGACCTTGGGAACTTGTATCAGAATAATAATTCGATCTTAATATACCATTTCTGACCGAATGCCGTGAGCGACTTAAATGTTGCTTGCGGCATTTTTAGTTCTATCCCAAAATGGTTCGTTTGTAATTAAACCAAATATCCTTTTATGTGTTAGTAAAAGAAAAAATACGAATTATGGATTTAGGTAAATGGATGAATGGTATCCTTGTAGATTGGGGAGTAAAACCAAAGATTGCAAATATGTTTGACGAAACAATTATTGCAGTTTTGATAATATTGGTTGCATTTGGGCTTGACTTTCTATTTCAAGCTATATTTGTGGGAAGTATGAAACGGTATACTGAAAAGAGACCACACGTTTGGAATACACTCTTAATGAAACGACGTGTGGTAAAAAACTTTATACATTTGATTCCGGGTATTCTAATCTATTTTCTTTTGCCTATTGCGTTTATACACGGTAAAAAACTGTTGGTTATATCACAAAAAATTTGTGTAATCTATATCATCGTGATGATACTGCTCACGATAAATGGGTTTTTATTGATGCTTCTCGATATTTATCAGAGCAAAGACAGTATGAAGGACAAGCCTTTGAAAGGGTTTATGCAAGTGGTGCAAGTTATCGTATTTTTTATAGGTGGCATCATTATCATATCCATTCTTGTAGGGAAATCTCCAGCAGGTTTGCTAACAGGACTTGGTGCCTCGGCTGCTATTCTGATGTTGGTATTCAAAGATACGATATTAGGTTTTGTTGCAGGTATACAACTTTCGGCAAACAATATGCTAAAGCTTGGTGACTGGATACAACTTCCATCGGGTGCAGCCAATGGTACAGTCGAGGAAATCACTCTCAACACTGTAAAAGTAAGAAACTGGGATAATACTATTTCAACGGTTCCGCCTGTTGATTTAGTAAATACACCTTTTCAAAACTGGCGTGGAATGGAAGAGTCGGGTGGGCGAAGAGTATCAAAGAATATTATTATCGATTTGAATACAATAAAGTTTTGTACACCCGATATGATAGATGGTTTGAAAAAAGACATTCCACTGCTTGCCGATTATAAACCCGATGATGGTGTAACTCCAGTCAATATACAAATATTTCGTGTTTATATTGAAAGCTATCTTCGCAGCTTGCCTGTGGTCAATCAAGATTGCGACTTAATTATTAGTCAACTTCAAGCGAATGAATATGGTGTGCCTATTATGGTTTACTTTTTCTCGAAAAACAAAGAGTGGCACGCTTTCGAAATCATTCAATCTGATATTTTCGATCATTTAATGGCAATGGTTCCTAAATTTGAATTGAAAATGTATCAATATTCAGAATAATCAGTAATAAGTTTTTGCAAATTTGATGATATAAAAAACGGTATAAAAACTACTCTTTTTCAAGTGTAGTAATTATACCGTTTAGCTAAATAAGGATTTTATCAATAACTTAATAAGTTACTTGATGCTTTGCATAACCTTGTTATGTTTGTCAATTTTAATACGCTTCATCGTGAACTCCTTTGACAGCTCTACCACTTGGGTCGTTTTGTCCTTGGAAAGAAGCATCCCACGCCAATGCCTCGGGAGTAGAGCAAGCTACGCTGGGCACACTTGGCACACAAAGAGCCGCACTACTGCTTGGGAAATGTTCTTCAAAAATGGTGCGATAATAATATTCTTCTTTATTCATAGGTGTGTTGATAGGGAAACGCTCTGCTGCATTAGCCATTTGCTCGTCGGACACAGCGGCAGAAGTTACCTCTTTCAATGTATCAATCCAGCTATATCCCACACCATCACTAAATTGCTCTTTTTGACGCCATGCCACGCTTTCTGGCAGCATATCAGCAAATGCTTCACGAACAATCTTCTTCTCAATTGTTTTTCCCGGAGCCATTTTTGCTTCGGGATTCGTGCGCATAGCAACGTCTAAGAACTCTTTATCCAAGAAAGGAACACGACCTTCAACTCCCCACGCCGAAAGACTTTTGTTAGCTCTTAAGCAATCGTACAAATGAAGTTTTGACAATTTACGAACAGTCTCTTCGTGAAATGCCTGAGCATTTGGAGCTTTATGGAAATAAAGGTATCCGCCAAAAATTTCATCAGCACCTTCACCACTCAACACCATTTTAATACCCATCGACTTTATCACACGAGCCAAAAGATACATTGGAGTAGAAGCTCGTACGGTAGTTACATCATACGTTTCAATAAAGTAAATAACGTCTCTGATAGCATCAATGCCTTCTTGTATCGTATAGTTTATCTCGTGATGAACAGTTCCAATGTGGCTGGCCACTTCGCGTGCTTTTATCAAATCTGGCGCATCTTTCAATCCTACTGCAAAAGAGTGTAATTGTGGCCACCAAGCATCACTTGCGCCATCATTTTCAATGCGACGTGCTGCATATTTTTTGGCTACGGCCGAGATGACAGAAGAGTCAAGACCACCACTCAATAACACCCCATAAGGCACGTCACTCATTAGTTGTCTTTGAACTGCATCCTCAAGCGAATCGTGTATTGCTTCAACACTTGCATCATTGTCTTTTACGGCATCAAAGGTCATCCAATCACGTGTGTACCAACGTTTCATTTCTCCTTCTTTGCTATGATAATAGTGACCTGGTAAGAATGGTTCATACGATTCACAGAAACCTTCGAGTGCCTTTAATTCACTACCAAAATAAACTTTTCCATCAGCATCTTTTCCGATATACAAAGGTATTACACCGATAGGGTCTCTTGCGATTAGAAATTCATCTTTTTCTTCATCATACAGCGCAAAAGCAAAAATTCCACTAAGCTCCTCAAGGAAATCAATTCCTTTATCTTTGTACAACGCCAATATTACCTCACAATCACTACCTGTTTGGAAATGATATTTTTGCGCATAACGATTGCGTATTTCTCGATGATTATAAATTTCACCATTTACGGCTAATATTTGCTTTCTGTCGGGAGAGAAGAGTGGTTGTCCACCACTCTTAGGATCTACAATTGATAAGCGTTCGTGAGCTAAAATTGCACTTCCGCCACAATAGATTCCGCTCCAATCTGGCCCACGATGACGAATTTTCTGAGCCATACGCAACGCTTTTTTCCTTAATTCGGAGGTCTGCGTTTTTATATTAAATATACCTGCAATTCCACACATGAGATTTGATATTAAGTGTTTTACTTGTTTTTTAGATATGTGTCAATTTGTTTTGCTGCTTTGCGTCCGTCTGCAATTGCTTTCACAACCAAACTTGCACCCATTGATGCGTCTCCTGCTAAGAATACATTGTCGGCATATTTAGGCTGTTCTGGTTTTAAGAATCCCATAGCGAGCAAAACCATATCGGCTTCTATTACTTCTTTTTTTCCTGTTGGTTTCATTGTCATACGTCCACCATCAGTTGCTGGTATCCATTCAACTTCCTCTACTTCTACGCCAGTTACTTTGCCATTTTTTCCAATAAACTGATTAGATGCTAATGACCAACGACGTGTACAACCTTCTTCGTGACTTGACGTTGTTTTAAGAACCACTGGCCATTGAGGCCAAGGTGTAGCAGGATTATGACCAACTGGAGGCTGTGGCATAATTTCAATTTGTGTTACTTTGGTTGCACCGTGACGCACACTTGTTCCAATACAATCAGAACCAGTATCACCACCACCAATCACTAACACTTTTTTGCCTTTTGCATTAACTAATTGATCTTTCGTAAAAGAAATACCATCCAGGATTCTGTTTTGTTGAGCCAACATATCAAGAGCAAAATAAATACCTTTCAAATCGCGTCCCGGTATTGATAAATCACGTGGGGTTTCTGCTCCTGTACAAAGACAATATGCGTCAAATCCATCAGGAAGCTTTTGCAAATCAATATTTACTCCCATTTCAAATTGAATACCCTCTGCTTTCAGCAATTTGATACGACGGTCAATAATGTTCTTGTTTAGTTTGAAATTGGGAATACCATAACGAAGCAAGCCACCAGGTGCTTCTGCTTTATCGAAAACAGTAACTAAATACCCTTTTTGATTAAGTTGGTTAGCTGCTGCCAATCCAGCGGGACCAGCACCTATTACTGCTACTTTTTTTCCATTACGTTCAGGTATAATTGGCTTGATATAGCCTTCACGAAAAGCAACTTCTACAATTGCTGCTTCATTTTCACGAATGGTAACAGGTTCGTCGCACGATAGTTTTAATACACAGCTTTTCTCACATAATGCAGGGCATATTCTTCCTGTAAATTCAGGGAAATCACACGTGCCTGATAATATCTTATAGGCTTCTTGCCATTTTCCTCTATATATGGCATCTTGCCATTCAGGTTGTTTGTTTCCTATTGGACAAGCCCAATGACAAAATGGAACTCCACAGTCCATACAGCGAGATGCTTGTAATTTTCTATCGTTCGTATTAAGTGTTTGTTCTACTTCACCAAAATCTGTAATACGTTCGTGTACGGGGCGATATCCGGCCTCCTGGCGGTGTATATTTAAAAATGCTTTTGAATCTCCCATTTTTCTTTTTCTTTTATCGGTTAGTAATCACGCTGCATATCAGCAATTTTCTGTTGTAGCTTTTTCATTTGTTCTTCTTGCAATACCTTCTTGTATTCAATAGGTACTACTTGAATAAATTGATCTACATAACGATTCCAATCATCAAGCATAGTACGAGCAAGCTTTGAGCCTGTATACAGGTAATGTTGACGTATAAGTTCGTGTAACTCTTTGCGATAGCTTGCTTCTTCTATTAAAGAAAGCTCAACCATCTCCATATTACAGAAGTAATCAAAGTTTCCATTTTTATTCCATACATAAGCTACACCACCACTCATACCTGCAGCAAAGTTTCTTCCTGTATCGCCCAATACTACAACACGGCCACCTGTCATATATTCGCAGCAGTGATCACCAACGCCCTCTACAACAACAATTGCTCCCGAATTACGCACGGCAAAACGTTCACCTACGCGTCCATTAATATAAACTTCACCACTCGTTGCACCATATAGTAATGTGTTACCTGCAATCGTGTTATTTTCAGCTTCAAAATTACTTCTGATAGGAGGCAAAACTGAAATTCGTCCGCCACTTAAACCTTTACCTAAGTAATCGTTGGCTTCACCTTCAAGTTTGAAGTTTATCCCTGGTGCTAAGAATGCACCAAATGATTGACCTGCAGAACCCTTGAACTTAACATTTATAGTATGTTCAGGTAGACCTTTTTCACCGTATTTGCTTGCGATAGCTCCTGAAAGCATTGCACCAACGGCTCTATCTGTGTTGCCAATAGCATATTCCAATGAAATTTCTTTTTGATTTTCTAAAGCGTCTTGTGCTGCGTGAAGAATTTCAACGTCTTTCACTTTTGATATACCGTGGTCTTGATCCGTCACGTGTCTGATAGCTGCATTATTGTCAATGCGAGTAAGCAGTTTTGAGAAGTCTATAAGATGATGTTTTTCACAACTATCTTCTGATTTACGCTCAATTAGATCTGTTCTGCCAATGATGTCATCTAATCTTTCAACACCTATTTCTGCTAAATATTCACGAACTTCTTGTGCCAAGAATGTGAAGAAATTTACAAGATATTCACTACGTCCAATGAATCGTTTACGTAATTCCTCATTTTGTGTTGCTACACCAACTGGACAGGTGTTCATATGGCATTTACGCATCATAACACAACCTAAAACAATCAAGGCAGATGTTGCGAATCCAAATTCTTCACCACCAAGCATAGCCATTAGCACAATGTCACGTCCGGTTTTTAATTGACCATCAACTTGCAACATTACTTGACCACGTAAGCCGTTGAGAACTAATGTTTGCTGTGTTTCACTCAATCCTAATTCAGGAGAAACGCCTGCATAGCGGATTGAAGAAGCGGGTGAAGCACCTGTACCACCTTCGGCACCTGAGATAACAATTAAATCAGCTTTTGCTTTAGCCACACCTGCTGCAATTGTTCCTACACCACTTTCAGCCACCAGTTTTACACTGATCTTAGCTTTTGGATTTACATTTTTCAAATCGAAAATAAGTTGTGCTAAATCTTCGATTGAGTAAATATCGTGATGTGGAGGAGGCGATATAAGTGAAATACCAGGTATTGAATGGCGAGTTTTAGCAATAATCTTGTCAACCTTGTATCCAGGAAGTTGTCCTCCTTCACCTGGTTTAGCTCCTTGTGCTACTTTAATTTGAATTTCGTCTGCGTTGACCAAATATTCGGCTGTTACACCGAAACGTCCAGAAGCGACTTGCTTAATTGCGCTACGTAAAGAAGTTCCATCTTCTAACGGAATGAAACGAGCAGCATCTTCACCACCTTCACCTGTGTTGCTACGGCCGTGAATTTTATTCATTGCAATAGCCATTGCTTCGTGGGCTTCCTTACTGATTGAACCGTAGCTCATAGCACCAGTAACAAATCTGCGCATAATGCTTTCTACAGGTTCTACTTTGTCGATGCTAATAGGGCTTTTCTTGAAGGTTAAGAAATCGCGTAAGAAGATAGGTGCCTTTTTATTATCGGCCAAAGATGTGTATTCCTTAAACTTTTTATAACTGCCCAAACGAGTAGCAAGTTGAAGCGTACTGATTGTTTCTGGATTCCAAGCATGTTCTTCGCCATCTTTGCGGAAGTTGTAAATACCTTTATTGGGAAGAATATCAGAAACGTCAGCAGCAGCAAAACCTTCTCGGTGCATAGCAATTGCATCTTTTGCTATTTCATCCAAACGGATACCGCCAATGTTTGAGTTTAGTCCACCGAAATAAGCTTTGCTTAACTCTTCGCTTAGACCGATTGCTTCAAATATTTTCGCGCCACGGTATGAACGAATGGTACTAATACCCATTTTACTCATAACTTTGAACAGCCCTTTGCAGATAGCTTTTATGTAGTTTTTCTCTGCGGTAGCATAATCCAGTTGAATTTCTTTGTTTGCAACTTGCTTGTCGAGTATTGCAAATGCCATATATGGATTGAGGGCACTTGCACCAAAGCCAAGCAACAGCGCAGCGTGCATTACTTCACGAATTTCACCACTCTCTACGATTAAAGCCGTTTGAACACGTTTACCCACAGAAATCAGGTAGTGATGAACAGCACTTACGGCAAGAAGAGATGGGATTGCGGCATATTTTTCATCGATGTTGCGATCGGACAAAACAATGTAGTTCACACCTTGATTCACAGATTCTTCTGCTTTTTTGCATAAGTCGATGATTGCTTCTTGCAAACCAGCTTTCCCTTTGGCTGCTTCAAAAAGTATAGGGAGCTTAATTGTATTAAAGCCCTTGTATCTGATGTTGCAAAGAATATCCAACTGTGCATTATTCAAAATGGGGTGATTCAATCGAACCATTTTGCAATGACCTTCGTTTGGTGTGAGAATATTCATGCCTACTGCTCCGATATATTCTGATAATGACATTACCAGTTCTTCGCGAATCGGATCGATAGGAGGATTTGTAACCTGCGCAAATTGTTGACGGAAGTAGTTGTACAACAATTGTGGTTTGTCGGATAATATAGCAAGTGGTGAGTCGTTACCCATTGAGTGTACGGGCTCTGCGCCTGTTGCTGCCATAGGGGTAACTATTTTTTCTACATCTTCGCGTGAGTAACCAAATGCAAGCAACATTTTATCGTATTCGGGGATGCTTTGAGATACTTTACGACCACTTTTCAGTTCATCAAGTTCTATTCTGTTGGTAGCCAACCAAGCACGATAAGGTTTTGCGTCAGCCAATTGTTTCTTCAATTCACCATCATAGTAGACTTCACCTTTTTCGGTGTCGACCATAATAATTTTACCGGGTTGCAAACGACCCTTTTCTTTTATATCACTTGGCTCAAAATCCATTACACCAACTTCGCTGGCCACTACCATCATATCATTTTTGGTTATGAGATAGCGTGCTGGACGCAAACCATTACGGTCGAGCATACCACCTGCAAATCTGCCGTCGCTAAACAGCAATGCAGCTGGGCCGTCCCAAGGTTCCATAAGGATTGAGTGATATTCGTAGAATGCTTTTAGCTCTTCACTAATAGGATTCTTTTCATTGAACGACTCTGGCACCAACATAGCCATTGCGTGTGGAAGGCTCAATCCCGACATTACTAAGAATTCAAGCACATTGTCGAGTGAGGCACTATCACTCATGTTGGGCTGAACGATTGGATGAATCTGTTTGATGTCTCCTAAAGCGGGCGACGAAAGAACACTTTCGCGTGCTTCCATCCATCCTCTATTACCTCTAACAGTGTTTATTTCGCCATTATGTGCCAACAGGCGGAATGGTTGCGCCAATCCCCAAGTAGGAAATGTGTTGGTGCTGAATCGTGAGTGAACCAAAGCTAAACCACTGGTGAAGTAGCTATTAGTTAAATCGGGGAAGTAGTTGCGAAGCTGCATCGACGAAAGCATACCTTTATATACGATATTTTTCGTAGACAGCGACACAATGTAAAAATCTTTGTTTGAAGGAATCGAGGATTCTCTGATTCTATTTTCAATTTTCTTTCTTATCAGATAGAGTTTGCGTTCTGCTGTATCAGAGTCTGTAAAACCAGTTACGAAAACTTGTTTGATGTCTGGTTCGGCCGACAGGGCAGACTCTCCTAAGATTTCAGGACAAGTAGGAACATTACGCAAGTGCATTAATGTTAATCCTTCTTTTTCAATCTCTTCGATAGCTATGCTCAATATGTCGGCTTGACTCTGTGCATTTTTTGGCAAGAAAAGAAGTCCAGTTGCATATTTACCTTTTTCGGGAACGGGTATTCCTTGTAAAAGGATAAACTCGTGAGGGATTTGAAGCATAATGCCCGCACCATCACCTGTCTTGTTGTCAGCTCCTTCCGCACCGCGGTGTTGCATATTTTCGAGCACCTTTAGTGCAGATTCTACAATCTCGTGCGATTTCTGACCATGAATGTTTACAATCATCCCAACACCGCAAGCGTCGTGTTCATTCGCTGCGTTGTATAAACCCATTTGCTGGGGCTGTTGGAACTGTAACTCTTTTGCATTGTTGTTAAAAAGTTCTCTTTTTTTCATCCTATTTAGCTTAAATGTTCAATAATACCCATTGTGTCTTTCAAAATGTTCCGCAAAAATAAGAATTTAATTTCATTATGATATATTTATTATAGTGTTTGATAACATTATTTAGCACGGCGCATCTTCTATGTTTTAAAATGTTATCGTAATCGATGATTTTCTTTTAATTGTTTTGTTTTTAGCTCAATTTTGTTATTAAGTATAATTTGTGAGCTGTATGTACTTTATAAGTGCGCATTGGTTTAAAATTGTTTTATGGATTGAAATTCGTTCGATTCTTTTAAATTATCATCCTGTTATTAATAATAATATTATTATAATGTCTATATTTGCACCGCAAAAAATAAATTACTTATAGTCTCGCAGTCTAAAGGTGTGCTAATTATAAGACGAGTTTGATAGCATCGTATGGCTTGGAAATGAATAGTTAATAAATACGGAGTTGACTGTTAATAGTTGAAGTGTCAACAATCAATGGTTGTCACGTGAAATGTTAACAATTGAAACGTAGGTGCGTTTTGTTTTGTAACCATCTGTAAATAAGCATATTGCGCAAAGGCGAACTATACAAACAAAAAAATACTATGTGTGGAATTGTAGGCTATATTGGCAGTAGGGAGGCTTACCCTATTCTTGTCAAAGGACTGAAAAGATTGGAATACCGGGGATATGACAGCGCAGGTGTTGCTCTTATAAGCAATGCCGACCAGCAGCTGAATGTGTATAAAGCTAAAGGGAAGGTTTCAGAGCTTGAGAGCTTTGTGGAATCTAAAGATATTTCTGGTAAAATAGGTATTGCTCACACGCGGTGGGCTACGCACGGCGAGCCTTGCTCAGCCAATGCACATCCGCATTATTCTTCTTCCGAAACATTGGCTCTTATACATAATGGCATTATCGAAAATTATGCTGTGCTGAAAGAAAACCTTCAGGCAAAAGGCTATGAATTTAAAAGTAGCACCGATACAGAGGTTTTGGTTCAGCTAATTGAATATATAAAAGTGACTAATAATTTGGATTTGCTTACCGCTGTTCAGTTGGCTTTGCAAGAAGTTATAGGTGCTTATGCGATAGCTGTCGTAGAAAAAGATCATCCCGAACAGATTATTGCGGCTCGGAAGAGCAGCCCCCTTGTGGTGGGCATTGGCGAGGATGAGTATTTTCTGGCATCCGACGCTACCCCTATCGTAGAGTATACAGACAAAGTGGTATATTTGAACGATGAAGAGATTGCTGTAATAAATAGAGGTGAAGAGCTTAAAATTGTCGATTTGCACAATGTAGAGATTACTCCAGATGTGAAAACGGTTGTAATGAATATCGGTCAGTTGGAAAAAGGAGGATACCCTCACTTTATGCTGAAAGAGATTTTTGAACAGCCCGACTGCATCCTTGACTGTATGCGTGGACGTGTCAACGTAGAGGGCACCAATGTTGTTCTATCGGCGGTTATCGACCACAAAGAACGATTGATCAAAGCCAAACGTTTTGTGATAGTGGCTTGTGGCACATCTTGGCACGCAGCTCTGATTGGCAAGCACCTGATAGAGAGTTTTTGCCGCATACCAGTTGAAGTGGAATACGCTTCGGAATTTAGATACCGAGACCCTGTGATTGATGAACAAGATGTGGTTCTTGCCATCTCGCAAAGTGGTGAAACGGCCGATACGCTTGCTGCGGTAGAATTGGCAAAAAGCAGAGGCGCATTTATATATGGTATTTGCAACGCCATCGGGTCGTCTATACCAAGAGCTACCAACACGGGTTCATACATTCACGTAGGTCCCGAAATAGGTGTAGCTTCTACCAAAGCGTTTACCGGACAGGTCACTGTGCTTACGATGCTTGCTCTAACTTTGGCAAAAGAGAAAAATACAATCAGCGAAAAAGAGTATCTTGAAATTGTACAAGAACTCAATCATATACCTGAGAAAATGAAGCAAGTGCTTGAATTAAACAAGCAAATTGCAGAACTCTCAAAGATATTTACCTATGCGCACAATTTCATTTACTTAGGCAGAGGATACTCTTATCCCGTAGCTTTGGAAGGTGCGTTGAAGCTAAAAGAGATTTCATACATACACGCCGAAGGGTATCCGGCCGCCGAGATGAAACACGGGCCTATCGCACTAATTGATGCAGAAATGCCAGTAGTGGTGATTGCCACTCACAACGGACTGTATGAAAAAGTGCTTAGCAACATTCAAGAAATTAAAGCGCGCAAAGGTAAAGTTATAGCAATTGTAAGCGAAGGTGATACAATTATTAAAAATATTGCAGATATTTGCATCGAACTTCCAACCACACTGGAGTGTCTCGACCCGTTGATAACAACAGTTCCACTTCAAATGCTGGCTTACCACATTGCAGTTTGCAAAGGTATGGACGTTGATCAGCCACGTAATTTGGCAAAATCTGTAACTGTAGAATAAATTTTTTTAGAATATAAATGGAAGAATTGAAGCACGAATGCGGCGTTGCGATGATACGCTTGCTGAAACCGCTGGAATATTACGAACAAAAGTACGGCACTTGGATGTATGCCTTAAACAAACTCTATCTGTTGATGGAGAAACAGCACAACCGTGGTCAAGAAGGAGCAGGGTTGGCTTGTGTAAAGTTGGAGGCAAACCCAGGTGAAGAATATATGTTTCGTGAACGGGCATTAGGCTCAGGTGCTATCACCGAGATATTTAGCGAAGTGCAAAAGAACTTCAAAGGGCTGCCAACTGAGCAGCTTCACGATGCAGAATATGCAAAACGAGTATTACCATTTGCTGGTGAAACTTATATGGGTCACTTGCGCTATTCTACAACTGGTAAATCGGGAATTTCTTATGTGCATCCATTTCTAAGAAGAAACAACTGGCGAGCTAAGAATCTTGCACTTTGCGGAAATTTCAATATGACGAATGTGGATGAAGTTTTTGCTCGTATCACAGCCAAAGGACAACATCCACGCAAATATGCCGATACATACATTATGTTGGAACAAGTAGGTCATCGTCTCGATCGCGAGGTTGAACGCTTGTTTGATTTAGCCGAAGCAGAAGGGTTGACTGGTATGGATATAACCCACTACATTGAGCAACACATCGATTTGGCAAATGTGCTTCGTTCTTCAAGTAAAGAATGGGATGGGGGATATGTGATATGCGGCTTGACGGGTAGTGGCGAATCATTTGCTATTCGCGACCCTTGGGGCATACGACCAGCTTTTTGGTATCAAGATGACGAAATCGCAGTGTTAGCATCAGAAAGGCCTGTTATTCAAACAGCTTTTAATGTTCCTGCCGACAGCATTAAAGAACTTCAGCCTGGTCAAGCTCTTTTAATTAATAAGTCAGGAAAAGTGCGCACAGCTCAAATCAATAAAGCGAAAGAAAAAAAGGCTTGTTCATTCGAGCGTATTTACTTCTCTCGTGGAAGTGATGTTGATATATATAAGGAAAGAAAACTGCTGGGTGAGAAATTAATTCCGAGAATATTAAAATCAATCGGAAATGACTTGAATCACACTGTTTTTTCTTTTATTCCCAATACAGCCGAAGTTGCTTTTTACGGAATGCTCGAAGGTTTGGATAACTATTTGAATGAAGAAAAGGTGCGTAAAATAGCAGCTTTAGGCCATAATCCAAACTTGGAAGAATTAGAACATATCTTGTCTCATCGCATCCGAAGCGAAAAAGTAGCGATTAAGGATATTAAACTTCGCACTTTTATAGCCGAAGGTAATAGTCGCAACGATTTGGCAGCTCACGTGTACGATATTACCTATGGAAGTCTGCAACCAGGTATTGACAATTTGGTAGTGATTGATGATAGTATTGTAAGAGGTACTACTTTAAAACAGAGTATTATCAGTATCCTCGACCGTTTGGAACCCAAGAAAATTGTAATAGTGAGTTCATCTCCACAAGTTCGCTATCCCGATTATTACGGAATTGATATGGCTAAGATGAGTGAGTTTATTGCTTTTAAAGCAGCCATCGAACTACTGAAAGAACGCGATATGAAAGACATTATATCCGCAGCCTATCGTAAGTCGAAAGATCAAGTTGGATTGCCTAAGGAGCAAATGATAAACTACGTGAAAGAGATATATGCACCATTTACTGATGAAGAAATATCAGAGAAAATGGTTGAACTGCTGACTCCAAAAGGAACGAAAGCCAAAGTAGAGATTGTATATCAGCCTATTGAAGGGCTACACGAGGCCTGTCCTAACAATACGGGCGATTGGTATTTCAGTGGTAATTATCCCACTCCCGGTGGCGTTAAATTATTGAATGAGGCTTTTATTAATTATATTGAACAAGTATATCAGTTTTAACTAATTATTTAATATGTGCCAATATGCTTATAAACCATTTTACTTTCAGCTTCTGTTAGTCGATTTATTGGTTTATTGGCATATTGGCACATTAGCATATTATAGAAATAGATGAGAAATGTAACTTTAATCCTTGACGACGGGAGCCGTTTTCATGGCAAGTCGTTTGGCTACGAGAAGCCAGTGGCAGGTGAAGTTGTTTTTAACACTGCCATGACAGGATACCCTGAGAGTTTGACAGACCCCTCTTATGCAGGTCAGCTAATGGCTCTCACTTATCCGTTGGTAGGTAACTATGGTGTTCCAGCTTTTACATTTGAATCCAACGGATTGGCTACATTTATGGAAAGTGGTAAAATTCATGCCGATGCAATCATTGTAAGTGATTATTCGGAAGAATATAGCCACTGGAACGCTGTGGAAAGTCTTGCTGATTGGTTAAAGCGTGAAGAGGTGCCTGGTATCACGGGGATTGACACTCGTGAGCTGACCAAAGTATTGCGTGAGCACGGAGTAATGATGGGTAAAATCGTATTTGACGATGAGCCAGAAAATATTCCCGAATCAATTTACGAAGGCATTAATTATGTAGACAAAGTGAGCTGCAAAGATGTTATCCGTTATAATGAAGGAGGTGAAAAGAAAAAAGTTGTCCTTGTTGATTGCGGTGTAAAAACAAACATCATCCGTTGTCTACTTAAACGTGATGTAGAAGTGATTCGCGTTCCTTGGAATTATGATTTCAATGATTTAGAGTTTGATGCACTGTTCATTTCAAACGGACCAGGCGACCCTGACACTTGCGATATTGCGGTACAAAATATTCGTAAGGCTATGAAAAACGAAAAACTTCCTATCTTTGGCATCTGTATGGGAAATCAACTCTTATCAAAAGCAGGTGGAGCAAAAATATATAAATTAAAATATGGCCATCGTAGTCACAATCAACCAGTGAGAATGGTGGGTACAAACCGTTGCTTCATCACCTCACAAAATCATGGTTATGCTGTTGATAATAACACGTTAGGAACAGATTGGGAACCATTGTTTATCAATATGAATGATGGATCGAATGAAGGAATACGTCATAAAACAAACCCTTGGTTCTCTGCCCAGTTTCATCCAGAGGCTGCAAGTGGACCTACTGATACAGAGTTCTTGTTTGATGAATTTGTAAAACTGATAAAATAACCAACCAAGATGAAAGAAAAAGATATAAAGAAAGTATTACTATTAGGTTCCGGTGCCCTTAAAATCGGTGAGGCTGGTGAGTTTGATTATTCTGGTTCGCAAGCATTAAAGGCCTTAAAAGAAGAGGGCATAGAAACAATTCTTATCAATCCCAATATTGCTACCGTACAAACAAGCGAAGGAGTGGCCGATCAAATTTATTTTTTGCCTGTAACTCCTTATTTTGTAGAAAAGGTTATTCAAAAAGAACAGCCAGATGGCATTATGTTGGCTTTTGGTGGACAAACAGCTTTGAATTGTGGTGTAGAACTATATAAAGGTGGCATTCTTGAAAAGTACAATGTGAAAGTGCTTGGTACACCTGTGCAAGCTATTATTGACACAGAAGACCGTGAACTTTTCATTGAAAAACTGAATGAAATCGATGTTAAGACAATAAAGAGTGAAGCTGTTGAAAATGCAATAGATGCTCGTCGCGCAGCCAAAGAGTTAGGCTATCCAGTGATTGTTCGGGCTGCTTATGCACTTGGTGGATTAGGCTCTGGCTTTTGTGACAACGAAGAACAACTCAATGTTTTGGTAGAAAAAGCTTTTGCTTTTTCGCCCCAAGTATTAGTAGAGAAATCTCTTCGCGGTTGGAAAGAAGTCGAATACGAGGTTGTCCGCGACCGATTTGATAACTGTATCACAGTTTGTAATATGGAAAACTTTGATCCACTTGGTATTCATACAGGTGAATCTATTGTTATCGCACCTTCACAAACACTTACCAATCACGAATATCATAAATTGCGTGAATTAGCTATTCGTATTATTCGTCATATTGGTATTGTGGGTGAATGTAATGTTCAATACGCATTCGATCCAGAATCGGAAGATTATAGAGTGATTGAAGTAAATGCTCGTTTGAGTCGTTCTTCAGCTTTAGCTTCTAAAGCAACCGGTTATCCTTTAGCTTTCGTTGCTGCTAAGTTAGGTTTGGGATATGGCCTGTTTGATTTGAAAAATTCAGTAACAAAAACAACCAGTGCATTTTTTGAACCAGCTCTCGATTACGTAGTATGTAAGATTCCTCGTTGGGATTTGGGTAAATTCCACGGTGTAGATAAAGAACTTGGATCTTCTATGAAATCGGTAGGTGAAGTAATGGCTATTGGACGCACCTTTGAAGAGGCTATACAAAAAGGATTGCGTATGATTGGACAAGGTATGCACGGTTTTGTGGAAAATAAAGAGCTTGTTATCAATGATATAGACAAAGCACTTCGCGAACCTACTGATAAGCGTATCTTTGTTATCTCAAAAGCACTTCGTGCAGGATATACAATTGATCAAATTCACGATCTGACTAAGATTGATAAATGGTTCTTGCAGAAGTTGATGAATATTATGAATACTTCTGAAGAACTTCATCATTGGGGAAATAATCATAAACAACTTACCGATTTACCGGTAGAACTTTTGAAAAAAGCAAAAGTACAAGGTTTCTCCGACTTTCAAGTAGCACGTGCAATTGGTTATGATGGCGAAATGGAAGATGGTATTCTTATGATTCGCAATTATCGCAAGCAAATAGGTGTACTTCCAGTTGTGAAACAGATTGATACGCTTGCAGCAGAATATCCAGCGCAAACCAACTATTTATATCTTACTTATAGTGGCGTGACCAATGATGTGCATTACTTGGGCGATCATAAATCAATCGTGGTATTAGGTTCAGGTGCATACCGCATAGGCTCTTCAGTTGAGTTTGACTGGTGTGGTGTACAAGCTTTGAACACCATCCGTAAAGAAGGATTCCGCAGCGTAATGATTAACTATAATCCAGAAACTGTATCTACGGATTATGATATGTGCGACCGCCTTTATTTCGATGAGTTGACATTTGAACGTGTAATGGATATTCTTGAATTGGAAAACCCTCACGGTGTAATTGTTTCGACAGGTGGTCAGATTCCTAACAACTTAGCGTTGCGCTTAGATGCTCAAAACGTGAATATTTTGGGAACTACTGCTAAAAGCATTGATAACGCTGAAGACCGTGAGAAGTTTTCTGCGATGCTCGATCGTATTGGAGTAGATCAACCCCGTTGGAGAGAATTGACTTCTATGGATGATATCAATGGATTTGTTGAAGAGGTCGGGTTCCCTGTATTGGTTCGTCCATCTTATGTATTGAGTGGTGCAGCTATGAATGTTTGTTCTAATCAAGAGGAATTAGAGCGATTCTTGAAACTTGCAGCCAACGTGTCGAAGAAACACCCTGTGGTGGTAAGTCAATTTATCGAGCACGCTAAAGAAGTAGAGATGGATGCTGTAGCTAAAGATGGCGAGATTATTGCTTATGCCATAAGCGAGCATATTGAGTTTGCAGGTGTTCACTCGGGTGATGCTACTATTCAATTTCCTCCCCAAAAAATTTATGTTGAAACGATTCGCCGCATCAAACGTATTAGCAAAGAAATTGCTAAGGCTTTAAATATATCAGGTCCTTTCAATATCCAATATTTGGCAAAAGATAATGATATAAAGGTGATAGAATGTAATCTGCGTGCCAGTCGTTCTTTCCCATTCGTTAGCAAAGTGTTGAAGATTAATTTCATTGAGTTGGCCACTAAAGTGATGTTGGGACTGCCAGTAGAAAAACCCTCAAAGAATCTATTTGAACTTGATTATGTCGGAATAAAGGCATCTCAATTCTCATTCAATCGTTTGCAAAAAGCAGACCCTGTGCTGGGTGTAGATATGGCTTCTACGGGCGAGGTTGGCTGCATTGGTTCCGATGCGTCTTGTGCTGTATTGAAAGCGATGCTGTCTGTGGGTTATCGTATTCCTAAAAAGAACATTCTTCTTTCTACAGGAACAATGAAGCAAAAAGCAGATATGATGGATGCGGCTCGTATGCTTGTGAACAAGGGCTATAAGTTGTTTGCTACTGGTGGTACACACAAAGCTCTTACCGAGAGTGGCATCGAAAGTACATTGGTTTATTGGCCAAGCGAAGGTGATAAACATCCGCAAGCACTTGAGATGCTCCATAACAAAGAAATTGATATGGTGGTAAACATCCCTAAAAATCTTACCGCAGGAGAGTTGGATAATGGATACAAAATTCGTCGTGCAGCTATCGACCTTAATGTGCCATTGATAACAAATGCTCGATTGGCAAGTGCATTTATCAGCGCATTCTGTACGATGAGTATTGATGATATTGCTATCAAGAGCTGGGAAGAATACAAATAATATAGTAAAATAAGACTACGTCTAAAAAGCTATAAGTTCTATGAACTTATAGCTTTTTTTATGGCCTTTAATACTTAGTGCGCCAACTATTAAGAGTTATCTTGCAATCTGTTCATAACTGATGTGCTAAATATGCACATTTATCAAATAAGGTTTAAATGCACTTATAGGCATAAAATTGATTTCATAAAAGACTGTGTTTATAAAGCTTTGACTTGATTTTTTAATAAATATTAGTTGCAATGGTTAATTATAAAATGTAATTTTGAAATCAAAATGATTTGTAATTGGTTATATAAAAAAGCAAATCATTTAAAAACAAGAAGTTAAACAATAAAATAATACTTTCTTATGGCTGAAACTATTGATATTCGCGAACTTAATGAGCGTATCGAAAAACAAAGTGCGTTTGTTACGAATCTTATGACAGGAATGGATCAAATCATTGTTGGTCAGAAACATTTGGTTGAATCTTTACTTATCGGATTGCTTTCGGATGGACACGTGTTGCTTGAGGGTGTACCTGGTTTGGCAAAAACTTTAGCGATTAAAACACTTGCCTCTTTGATTGATTCAAAATACAGTCGTGTGCAGTTTACACCCGATTTGTTGCCTGCCGACGTGTTGGGTACAATGGTTTATAGCCAAAAAGATGAAACCTTTCAAATAAAAAAAGGACCTATTTTTGCTAACTTCGTATTGGCAGACGAAATAAACCGTGCCCCTGCAAAAGTGCAGAGTGCTTTGCTCGAAGCGATGCAAGAACGTCAAGTAACTATTGGTAAGGAAACATTTCCGCTTCCCGAACCATTTTTGGTGTTGGCTACTCAAAATCCTATCGAGCAAGAAGGAACTTATCCGCTACCCGAAGCACAAGTAGACCGCTTTATGCTGAAAGTAGTGATTGATTATCCCAAGTTTGAGGAAGAAAAATTAATCATCCGCCAAAATATCAATGGAGATAAATTTGATGTGAAACCCATACTTAAGGCCGATGAAATACTTGAAGCACGCAAAGTTGTTCGCCAAGTATATCTTGACGAAAAAATTGAGCGTTACATTGTAGATATTGTTTTTGCCACCCGTTATCCTGAGAAGTACGACTTGAAAGAACTGAAAGATATGATTGGATTTGGTGGATCTCCACGTGCTTCTATCAATTTGGCTCTTGCTGCTCGCACCTACGCTTTCATTAAACGTCGGGGTTACGTAGTGCCCGAAGATGTACGCGCCGTAGCTCACGACGTGCTTCGCCACCGTATCGGACTGACTTATGAAGCAGAAGCAAGCAACATTACCTCGGATGAAATCATTAGCAAAATCTTGAACAAAGTTGAAGTGCCCTAATTTTTGAGAATAAATAGTTTTTTCAATTAATCTATTCTCAATTGATACAGATGGAAACAAGTGAAATCTTAAAAAAGGTACGACAGATAGAGATAAAGACACGTGGCTTATCCAACAATATTTTTGCAGGGCAATATCACTCCGCATTCAAAGGACGTGGTATGGCTTTTGCCGAAGTGCGCGAATATCAGTTTGGCGATGATATTCGTGATATTGATTGGAACGTGACTGCCCGTTTTCACAAACCTTTTGTGAAAGTGTACGAAGAAGAACGCGAGCTTACTGTGATGCTGATGGTTGATGTATCTGGTAGCTTGGAGTTTGGTACAACTAAACAATTAAAAAAAGATATGGTGACAGAGATTGCGGCTACACTTGCTTTCTCGGCCATTCAGAATAACGATAAAATTGGTGTTATCTTTTTCTCCGATCGAATCGAAAAATTTATTCCACCCAAAAAGGGTAGGAAACACATCTTATATATTATAAGAGAGCTAATCGATTTTCAACCGCAAAGTAGACGCACTAATCTTCGCGTTGGTTTGGAATATCTGACCAACGTGATGAAAAGACGTTGCACGGCTTTTATTCTATCCGATTTTATCGACCAAGAGAGCTTCAAAAATGCCCTTACTATCGCCAATCGTAAACACGATGTGGTAGCGTTGCAAGTATACGATAAAAGAGTTGCTGAGCTGCCAGATGTGGGTTTGATGAAATTGAAAGATGCAGAAACTGGGCACGAGCAATGGATAGATACATCTTCGAAGGGAGTGAGACGTGCGCATCATAATTGGTGGACTAACAAACAGGCCGATTTGAATGAAACATTCAAAAAAAGCAATGTAGACTCTGTTTCGGTTCGCACTGATCAAGATTATGTGAAAGCGTTAATGAATCTGTTTGCTAAACGAAATTAGTATGATAGTATGAAAAAAAGTTGTATTGTAATATTACTCCTCTCAATATTTGCATTAAATAAGCTGTTTGCCCAATCGGTTACAGTAGAGGCCAAAATTGATTCACTCCAAATACTAATAGGTGAACAAGCAAAAATAGAGCTTCAAGTAGCCTCCAACCCCAATCAGCGAGTAGTTTTTCCTGTTTATCCCGATACGTTGGTGCGTGGTGTAGAGGTTTTGGAAGTGTCGAAACCAGATACCCAATATCTAAACAACAGACAACGTATGGTTATTTCGCAAGAGTATATCATAACCTCTTTTGATTCGGCTCTCTATTATTTACCTCCGATGATAATAGATGTTGATAATCAACAATACGCATCGAATGCACTGGCTCTAAAGGTTTTTTCTGTACCAGTAGATACACTAAACCCTGATGCTTTTTTTGGACAAAAACGTGTAATGAAACCCGCTTTTGTGTGGGCTGATTGGTATGGATTGATAGCCTGTTCTTTTATTGCTATACCGTTACTTATCTTGTTGATATATTTTGTAATACGAATACGTGATAATAAACCTATTATTCGCAAAGTGAAAGTTGAGCCGAAGTTGCCTCCTCATCAAGCAGCAATGCAAGCGATAGAGCGAATTAAAAACGAGAAGGTTTGGCAGAAAGGAGAGCCGAAAGAGTATTATACTCAATTGACCGATACTATTCGCACGTACATACGAGATCGCTTTGGTTTTAATGCCCTCGAAATGACATCTTCTGAAATTATCGAAAGATTGCTTGAGGACAATGATAAAGAGGCAATTAAGGATTTGAAAGAGTTATTTCAAACAGCCGATTTGGTGAAGTTTGCGAAACACGATCCTTTAATAAACGAAAATGATGCGAATTTGATGAATGCCATCGAATTTATTGATGAAACAAAAATTCCAGAGGATGAAAATGCAAAACCGCAACCTACTGAAATCACAATCATTGAAAAGCGTTCGCTTCGCACAAAGATATTACTTGGTTGTGGGATTGGTTTGTTGTCGGCCGGATTGATAGCAATGTTTATATATATTGCTATGCAACTATACAATTTACTTGCTTGATTCTAAAATAATATAGATCTAAAAAAATACAAGAATGGTTTTTGCCAATATTGAATATTTATTTTTACTGTTGCTACTTATACCCTATATTGTATGGTATATACTGAAATGGAGAAAGAGCCAAGCAACGCTTCAAGTCTCTGATACAAGAGCATATACACACGCACCCAAAAGTTACAAAAACTATCTTTTGCACACCCCATTTGTGTTGCGTGTTGTTGCTTTGACATTTGTTATATTGGTATTGGCACGTCCACAAACTACCGATAAATGGCAGAATAGCGAAATAGAAGGGATTGACATAATGTTGGCAGTCGACGTATCTACCAGTATGCTTGCCGAAGACTTGAAACCCAATAGGCTGGAGGCTGCCAAAGACGTAGCTTCTGCATTTATCAATGGCCGCCCTAACGATAATATAGGTATCACCTTGTTTGCTGGCGAAAGTTTTACGCAATGTCCACTCACCGTAGATCATACTGTATTGCTTAATTTAGTAAACAACATCAACACAGGTATTATTGAAGATGGAACTGCTATTGGAATGGGTATTGCCAATGCAGTGACTCGCCTGAAAGATAGTAAAGCCAAATCGAAAGTCATTATACTTTTGACCGACGGTTCTAACAATAAAGGAGATATTTCTCCTTTGACTGCTGCCGAAATAGCTAAAAGCTTTGGCATTCGTGTATATACCATTGGTGTAGGTACCAATGGTATGGCTCCATATCCATATCCTGTGGGAAATACGATACAGTACATAAATGTGCCAGTGGAAATCGATGAGAAAACATTGACTCAAATTGCTGGTACTACTGATGGTAATTATTTTCGAGCCACAAGCAATTCCAAGCTAAAAGAGGTTTATGAGGAGATTGACAAACTTGAGAAAACAAAATTGAATGTGAAGGAATATAGCAAACGTCAAGAGGATTATCGTTTATTTGCTTTGATTGCATTCTTGTGCGTATTATTAGAAGTATTACTTCGTAATTCCATCTTAAAAAAGATACCTTAAAAATTGATTGATTATGTTTCGATTTGAAGAACCATTATATTTATATTTGCTTTTTCTTATTCCGCTTTTAGTAGCGTTTTATATTTATTCGAATTATAGAAAAAGAAAAGCTATTCGTTTGTTTGGAGATCCTGCATTGATGCAGCAATTAATGCCCGCTGTTTCAAAATATCGCCCCGACGTAAAGTTTGGGCTGCTTGTTTTGGCTATTGGGTTATTTTCTGTGTTACTTGCTCGTCCACAATTTGGCTCTAAGTTGGAAACCGTCAAACGTAAGGGTGTTGAAGTTATGATTGCACTCGACATATCAAACTCAATGTTGGCCCAAGATATACAACCCAGTCGTTTGGAAAAAGCAAAACGATTGATATCGCGCTTAGTAGATGGAATGGAGAATGACAAAATTGGGATGATTGTATTTGCTGGTGATGCGTTTACTCAATTGCCAATTACAAGTGATTATATCTCTGCTAAGATGTTTTTAGAAACAATTTCTCCCGATTTGATATCAAAACAAGGAACAGCTATTGGTGCGGCTATAAATCTTGCAGCAAGAAGCTTTACACCTCAAGAGGGAGTTGGTAAGGCTATTATCGTAATAACTGATGGTGAAAACCACGAAGGTGGTGCATTGGAAGCTGCAAAAGCTGCTGCCGAAAAAGGAATACAGGTAAATGTATTAGGTATTGGTATGCCCGAAGGATCACCTATACCGATTGCTGGTACCAATGATTTTCGTCGTGATCGAGAAGGCAATGTAGTGGTAACTCGTTTGAACGAAGCAATGTGTCAGGAAATAGCAAAAGATGGCAAAGGCATTTATATTCGTGTGGATAATTCAAATTCAGCTCAAAAAGCAATAGAGCAAGAAATTAATAAAATGGCTAAATCAGATATTGAGTCAAAGATATATACAGAGTTTAATGAGCAATTTCAATCTATTGCTTGGATAATTCTCCTATTACTTTTTGCCGAACTATTGATTTTGGAATGTAAAAATCCATTGTTTAAAAATATCCATTTGTTTTCTAATAAGAAATAATATGTCTATGAATAGCAAATATATATTATCTATATTTTTTCTTTTTCTAACAATCGCAGCATCTGCACAAAAAGATGAACGCGATCTTATCAGAAAAGGAAATCGTCTTTTTAATGATAGCGTGTTTGTGGACGCAGAAGTAAACTACCGTAAAGCACTTGAGTTAAATCCAGGTTCAACTGTATCAATGTATAATTTGGGAAATACACTTTCTCAACAACAACAGTTTAAAGAAGCGATGGAGCAATATGTGTCAGCTACTAAAATTGAAAAAGATAAAAAGAAGTTAGCTCACATATATCACAATATGGGTGTTATCTTTCAGGCAGGAAAAGATTATGAGCAAGCAGTACAGGCTTATAAAATGTCTTTGCGAAATGACCCTACTGATGATGAAACACGATACAATTTGGCATTAGCACAGAAAATGCTAAATGACCAACAACAGAATCAGGATCAAAATCAAGACCAAAACCAAGATCAAAATCAGGATCAGCAAGAACAGGAGCAAGAACAAGATCAACAAAATCAAAATAATGATAATAAAGAAGATCAGCAGCAACCTCAACAGCCTGAACAAAATGAGAATGAAATGTCGAAGGAAAATGCCGAACAGCTATTGAACTCTGTGATGCAGGATGAAAAAGACACTCAAGACAAGGTGCAAAAACAGCAACAGGCTGTGCAAGGTGGACGCTTAGAAAAAGATTGGTAATAAATAATTATTAGATAATTCATAACTTAAAATAATAATGAGAAAACTTATTTTCTTATTGGTTGTATTCGTAATAGCTAATGCGAAAGTATTTGCCGATGATAAAGTCTCATTTACTGCCGCTGCGCCAGATGTTGTAGTAGTGGGCGACCAATTTAGACTTTCTTATACAGTAAATACACAAAAAATTAAAGATTTTAGAGTTCCTTCGATTAAAGGATTTGATGTGTTGATGGGGCCTACACGTAGCTCTTTTTCAAATACTCAAATAGTAAACGGTAAAATGTCATCAGAAAAGGGAATAACATTTACTTATATATTGATGGCTACCTCTGAAGGTGATTTTACGATTCCTGGTGCCACAATTGTTGCTGATGGCGGTCAGGCTGTTTCCAATTCGGTAAAGATTCGTGTTCTACCTCCCGATCAGGATGCTAATTCAGCAGCAGCTCAAAGCACAAATCGACGTTCATCGACTTCTTCCAATACATCCAGGGCTACTTCATCTGCAAGTGTATCCAATGAGGATGTATTTGTAACGGCAAATGTAAGTAGAGCTACCGTTTATGAACAAGAAGCCTTTTTATTGACGTATAAAATTTATACCCGTGAATCGCGTATGGGACTTGAGAATGTTAAGTTGCCCGATTTTACTGGATTTCATTCGCAAGAAATAGAACGTCCTTCAAATTCTACTTGGTCGCAAGAGCATTATAAAGGTCGCAATTATTATACCACCATTTACAGACAGTTTGTATTGTTTCCACAGCAAAGTGGTAAATTAACCATTGAACCTGCTCGTTTTGATGCAGCCATTGAGAAAGTTGTTCAAAGTGCCGATCCTTTTGATGCTTTTTTTAATGGAGGTGGAAATGTCGTTTCAATCAAAAAAGCTCTGACAACACCTGCTATAACAATAACTGTAGAACCACTACCTGCAGGAAAACCTGCTGGCTTCTCTGGTGGAGTAGGTGAGTTTAGCATTTCGTCGTCTATAAATAGCACCGATGTGAAAACAAATGATGCCATAACTATAAAATTGGTTATTTCGGGTACAGGTAATATGAAACTGATTGCTAATCCTGAACTCCAATTTCCTGAAGGTTTTGAAGTTTATGATCCTAAAGTGGACAATCAAGTGAGACTGACTTCTAACGGTCTTTCAGGAAATAAAATTATAGAATATTTGGCCATACCACGCCATGCGGGTGATTATAAAATCCCCGCTGTATCTTTCAGTTATTTCGATATAAAATCAAAATCATATAAAACTCTTCGCACAGATGAATATAGTATACACGTAGAAAAAGGTAGTGGAAATGCCGATCAGGTTATTGCCAATTTTACAAGCAAAGAAGATTTAAAGATTTTGGGTGAAGATATTCGTTTTATCAAACAAAACGATATAGATTTACAACCTTATGGTAGAATATTTTATGGTACATTTGGTTATTGGTTATTTTATATAATTCCAGCTGCGGCATTCTTAATATTTTTTATTGTATATAGAAAGCAAGCTGCGGCCAATGCCAATGTTGTAAAAATGCGTACTAAAAAAGCCAATAAGGTGGCTTTGAAACGTATGAAGTTGGCTGGTAAACTCTTATCAGAAAACAAGAAAGATGCTTTTTACGATGAGATATTGAAGGCTTTATGGGGATATATTAGCGATAAATTAAGTATTCCTGTATCACGCTTATCCAAAGATAACGTTGCGGAAAAACTTAACAAATATGGTGCAGAAGAAGGTCTGATTAAAGAGTTTTTGGATGTACTTGATGAGTGTGAATTTGCACGTTTTGCTCCTGGAGATGAAAACGAAAAAATGGATAAAGTATACAGTGATTCATTAGCCGTGATAAGCAAAATGGAAAATACCATTAAACATTAAGTTATAGGGATATGATTATGAAAAAGATATTTGTTATTGTAGGACTTATTGTTTCTATTTCGATGTGGGCTACCGATGAAGCATCACAAGTTATGTCGGTAGATTCGATAAATACAACTTCAACCGTAAGCAAAGCGATAGGAGATAGTGCTTACCTGAATGATGATTATGTGACAGCAGCACAAGTGTATGAAACTCTTTTGACGAATGGAGAAGCTGCCGATCTTTATTACAATTTAGGTAATAGCTATTACAAATCGGGAGAAATAGCAAAAGCCATTCTCAACTATGAGCGTGCATTGCTGTTGGAACCAGGCAATGCGGACATTCGTTTTAATCTGGAGATGGCAAAAGCTAAAACTGTAGATAAAATAGATGTTGTTCCAGAAATATTTTTTGTGTCTTGGATTAAAACTCTCATAAATACGCAGAGTGTAGACGCTTGGTCGTATTGTGGCATCGTTTTCTTTATTTTGTTTATAATCACACTTTATTTCTTTGTGTTTTCAAAGTCTGTATCAATCAAAAAGATTAGTTTTTTCTCTGGTCTTCTTTGTGCGCTTATTGTAATATGTGCAAATATATTTGCTGCAGAACAAAAAAAACGCTTATTGGATAGGGAAAACGGCATAATAATGACCCCGAATGTAGTTGTTCGCAGCACACCGAGTGAATCGGGAACAAATCTATTTGTGCTTCACGAAGGACGAAAAGTGCAAATAAAAGACTCTTCTATGCGTGAGTGGAAAGAAATTAGATTGGAAGATGGTAAAGTAGGGTGGATACCAACCACGGCGATTGAAATAATATAAAAATAAGATGTTTTAATAGCCTCAATCAACTGTTAAGAGTTGATTTGGTAAATATTAATGATTGATTCGATAACCGTTAACAGTTTACGTTAGGAATATAATCAGTTAAAGTTATAAAGAAAAGCGATATTTCATATTGATTTGAAGTGTCGCTTTTTTGTATTCTGTATCAAAAAAATCAATAGAAACGTTTGTTTATTCAATTTAATTTCATTAAGTTTATAGCGTGATAAGAGTCACGATAGTATTAACCCTTAAATTTATGTGGCATGAGAACAATAACATTCAATGAACTTCGAAAAATTAAAGATTCATTGCCAAGTGGAAGTATGCATAGAATCGCAGATGAATTAGGTTTGCACGTTGATACTGTACGAAATTTCTTTGGAGGACATAATTTTAAAGACGGTAAAAGTGTAGGGATACATTTGGAACCAGGCCCAGATGGTGGCTTAGTGATGCTTGACGATACAACTGTTCTTGATCGAGCTTTAGGAATATTAGGCGAGGTTAATATACGAAGCGAAGAAACTGCCGCAATTGCAGTTTAAAGATAAATGAGTATATGGAATCCCAATTGTCAACAAAAACAATTGGGATTATTTTTTGTTGACAATAATATAAATACAATCATTTATGGAAGATAAATTAGTCACCTTAGTAATCCTTACATATTCCAAGGCACAAATTTTAAAAACAGTACTTGAGAATGAAGGAATTGAAGTTTATATACATAATATAAATCAAATACAGCCGATCATTTCTTCGGGAGTACGAGTGCGAATAAAAGAAAGCGATTTGCCCCGAGCACTTAAAATTACAGAAAGCTCCGTTTGGCTGGCAGAAAGTATAGTAGGAGAGAGGCCCTCGCTTAATAATGACAAAGCTCCTAAAATATTAGTACCTGTCGATTTCTCTAATTATTCAATCAAAGCTTGTGCATTTGCGTTTAATCTGGCCAAAGCATACAATTCGGAAGTCGTATTACTGCATATTTATTTCACGCCAGTATATTCATCTTCATTGCCTTATGGAGATGTTTTCAATTATCAGATAAGTGATGATGAAACAATAAGAGCTATTATGCAAAAGGTACATTTAGATCTGAACCACTTATCGGATACAGTAAAGAATAAGATTAGTACTGGAGAATTTCCCGATGTAAAATATAGCTGTGTTTTGCGTGAGGGCATTCCCGAGGAGGAAATTCTACGATATGCAAAGGAACAATTCCCATCTATGATTATTATGGGAACACGTGGAAAAGGACAGAAAGATATCGATTTATTAGGAAGTGTAACTGCTGAAATCATAGAACGGAGTCGTATTCCCGTATTAGCTATTCCAGAAAACACACCATTTAATGAATTTGGCGAAGTAAAACGAATTGGTTTCATCACTAATTTCAATCAGCGCGATCTCATATCATTCGATTCCTTTATTAAATCGTGGAAACCGTTTAAGTTTTCAATCTCCTTGATATATCTTGCATCAGCAAAAGATGAAAAAGATGCTGTCAATAAAATGAAGTTGGCAGGTATAAAAGATTATTTTCAGAATCAATATCCAGAACTTGATATTAAATATGATGTTGTTGTCAATGATGATTTACTACAAAATCTTGATAGGTATATATCTGATAATCAGATTGATATAATAACTATAATATCTTATAAGCGCAATGTATTTGCACGTTTGTTTAATCCGAGCATTGCAAAAAAAATGATATTCCATTCTGATACACCTTTATTGATGATTAATGGATAGATTTATTTTAGCCCAGCTACAAATGACCAATAATTGGTATTATGTTTAGTATTTGGGATTGAAAATAAAAGAGCCTTTATAAACCCTTTTGAAAAAGTTTATAAAGGCTCTCCTATTTTTAGCTTAGTAATAGAGATTACATTAAGCTTTCTATTTCTTCAAACTTAGAACTCATATTCAAGTTGTAATAGATTCTATAAAGTGCAGGTGCCCACAAATCTTTTTGATCAGGACGAAGGCTTCTTGCCTTTTCGTAATATGGCAAAGCTTCTTCATACATTTGCTTAATTTTAGCTTGGTCTGCAGCATAAGTAGCATCATTAATATCAGTACTTGCTGCATCAGAAACTTCTTGTGCTTGCATTAAAATAACAAGACCCAAATTAGAATAAGCTTCAGCATAATCAGGATCAGAAGCAATTGTTTGTTTATAATATTCTATTGCTTTATCATAACTTTTCATATTGTGATAAAGATAGGCCTTAACATATAAATAAAGCTTATTGTTAGGATCTTTTGACAACATATTATCTGCAAACTCCATTGCTTTTTCAGGTTGGTCAGCACCGCTATAATAGTCAACTAAATTGGCAAAGAAATATTGATTTTCAGGGAACTTTAAGATGCCTTCTTGCAAAGAAGCAACCCACTGCGCAGTATCTCCTTTAGTTTTCAAAGCGTCAGAAAACACTTGCATAGCTGTACCACCATTTTCTTTATCTTTGATTGCAACAGGCGCAAATTTTAAAATTGC
This sequence comes from uncultured Bacteroides sp., assembly GCA_947074275.1. Taxonomy (GTDB): domain Bacteria; phylum Bacteroidota; class Bacteroidia; order Bacteroidales; family Bacteroidaceae; genus Bacteroides. The sequence goes on along the minus strand of CAMTPA010000019.1, from coordinate 15,241 downwards.
ATCTTGATTATCTGCATTTGATGCTGCTAAAACCGCATAATATGCAATTTGTGGCAACAATGTATCAGATTCTGCAATGCTACCTTTTTCATTAAGCATAGGATAAGATGCTGATTCAACGTAAGTTCCAAAGAAATCTAATGCAGCTTGACTATTGTTTTTATTGAAGCTTTCGATACCACCATTTATCAAATTAGGACGTTCGGCCAACATAGCAGTAGCATTAGCTCTTCTGTATTTATTTTTAATTTTTCCTTTTTCGTTGGGCACTTCCGACAATTCATCGCATACCAAGAAATACTCATACATTTTCAGGATACTGTTATAGGCTGCCAATGTATCAAATGCTTTTCCTAAATAAGCATTTTTCATTTCCTCTTCATTGATACGCTTTTGTATTTGCCCAGCTGCATCCCAAGTTGCAGCATCATCCTTTGTTTCAGGATTGACAAGAGCTTCATTAATTAATTGTTGAGCTTTGTTGAAATCAGGTTTTACATCATTGGCAATTGTACGAGCTTCTTTTACATTTTTTTGTTGTGCAAAAGCGAAACTCACAACCATCAATAATGCCATTGAAAATAATACTCTTTTCATAATCGTTTTTTTGATTAGTTAGTAATTAATATTTTGTCTATTCTTTGTTTTCATCATTTTGAGTTTCATCAGAAGAGTCTACGGCATCAATTATATCAGTCGAATCACTAATGATATTTCCTTCGGCCTCTTCTACTGGAACTTCATCCTCCAAACTTTCAGTAGTCACTTTACAAACAGAGCCAATTTGATCATTGCGTTTTTCGAGATTAATCAGGCGAACTCCTTGTGTGGCACGTCCCATAACACGAATATCAGCAACTTTCAAGCGAAGTGTTATACCAGACTTGTTGATAATCATCAGGTCGTTATCATCGGTAACAGATTTAATTGCTACCAATTGTCCTGTTTTATCAGTGATATTCATCGTTTTAACACCCTTACCTCCACGGTTTGTTTTACGATAATCTTCTATTTCAGAACGTTTGCCATAACCCTGTTCTGAAACAACCATAACCGATTCTATTTCAAGGTTTTTGATGCAAATCATTCCGATAACCTCATCTTTTCCATCATTGTCGAGCGTGATACCACGAACTCCAGTTGCATTACGTCCCATTACACGTACAACCGCTTCGTGGAAACGAATAGCACGTCCGTTTCTATTGGCTATGATGATTTCATTGTTACCGTTAGTCATACGTACATCTATCACGCTATCATCTTCACGAATAGTAATAGCATTCACACCATTTTGACGTGGACGTGAATATTGTTCGAGCAAAGTTTTTTTGATAACACCATTCTTTGTACAGAACAATACATAGTGACTATTGATATAATCCTTATCCTCTAAGCTTTTTACACGTAGATAAGCTGTAACAGCATCATCTGCATCTATATTGAGTAGATTTTGAATCGCTCTACCTTTTGAAGTTTTACTGCCTTCGGGGATTGCATATACCTTTAACCAGTAACATTTGCCTTTTTGCGTAAAGAACATCATTGTGTTGTGCATAGTTGCTGGATAGATATGCTCTACAAAATCCTCATCACGAGTTTCAGAACCCTTTGAACCTACCCCACCACGATTTTGCGCACGGAACTCCGTTAATGGTGTGCGCTTGATATATCCTAAGTGCGAAATGGTAATAATCATTTCATCATCAGCATAAAAATCTTCAGGGTTAAATTCTTCAGATGAATATACGATTTCAGAACGACGTTCATCACCATATTTCGCTTTAACTTCGGCCAACTCGTCTTTGATTACTTGGCGGCAAATATCGTCATTGGTCAATATGCTTTCCAAATAGGCTATTTGCTTCATTATGTCTTCGTATTCGGCATGAAGCTGATCTTGAAGAAGTCCTGTCAACTGACGAAGACGCATCTCAACAATGGCACGTGCCTGAATATCTGATAATTCAAAACGCTCAATCAAACCCGATATAGCTTCGGCAGGAGTTTTTGCTGCACGGATAATACGAATCACTTCATCTATATTGTCTGATGCAATGATAAGTCCCTCCAAGATATGAGCGCGTTCTTTGGCTTTTCTTAGTTCGAATTCTGTACGACGAATTACTACATCGTGTCTGTGCTCTACGAAATTCTTTATAAGGTCTTTCAAGTTCAATGTTCTTGGACGACCGTGTACCAATGCTACGTTGTTCACACCAAATGATGTTTGCAACGCTGTCATTTTATAAAGTTTGTTTAATACTACACTTGCATTTGCATCTCGTTTGATATCGATAACAATGCGCATACCTTCGCGATCGGACTCATCGTTGGCGTTTGATATGCCTTCAATCTTTTTATCGTTTACCAAATCGGCTATGTACTTGATTAGCTCAGCTTTATTGACGTTGTAAGGAATTTCAGTAATCACAATCTTGTCGTGGTTGTGTTCCGATTCAATTTCTGCTTTGGCGCGCATCACTACGCGTCCGCGGCCTGTCAAATAAGCTTCGCGCACGCCACTTATACCATAAATATAACCGCCAGTTGGGAAATCGGGAGCCTTCACAAAGTTCATTAAATCTTCAACCTCTACTTCGGGATTGTCAATATAAGCTTCACAAGCATCAATTACTTCAGATAGGTTGTGAGGTGGCATATTGGTAGCCATACCTACTGCAATACCCGACCCACCATTTACCAACAAATTTGGAATGCGTGTAGGCATTACGGTTGGTTCAGACAATGTGTTGTCGAAGTTGGGCGCAAAATCTACGGTGTCTTTGTAGAGGTCGTCCATCATCGTTTCGCCCAATTTGTTTAGCCGAGCTTCGGTGTAACGCATTGCAGCTGGACTGTCACCATCTACTGAGCCGAAGTTTCCTTGGCCATCTACCAATGGATAGCGCATTGCCCAATCTTGTGCCATACGAACCATTGCGAGATAAACGGAAGAGTCGCCGTGTGGGTGATACTTACCTAATACCTCTCCAACTATTCTGGCCGATTTTTTATAGGGTTTGTCTGATGTATTCCCCAACTCCATCATTCCATAAAGGATACGACGATGAACGGGCTTGAAACCATCTCTAACATCGGGAAGAGCACGTGAGACAATCACAGACATTGAATAATCAATGTACGATGACTTCATTTCCTCTTCGATGTTAATCTTTATAATTCTGTCTTGCTCAAGCATTTAAAAAGATTATTAATTATACATACGTGGTTTGTGAAAAACCACGCTAAAGTAGTACTTTTTTACGATATACGAAAGTTTTATGAGATAAACTTTTAACTGAAGTTGGTATTCGTTTTTAGCACTAAAATAAATGCTTTTAGACGCAAAAAAGGTTGGGTGAATTTCATATTCACCCAACCTTTTTATAGGGATAATTACTGATATTTTTGATTGGTAGATATGCTTGTCTACCTCATTGATAAAGCTTGTCTACTGCGCTGGCAAAGCTTTGCCAACAAACAGGATATACATCAATTGCATAGTGACAAAACTTGTAAGTTTTCGGGCTTGCTTTTATCAATAAGCGCGTGCAAACACAACGCGACATTCCGAGGGTTTTCCAGTCACCATACAAGTGCCGGGTGTTTTGTCTCCTTCTACAAAAGTGTCGAATGGAATGCAGCGGATGGTTGCTTTGGTTTCCTCTTTGATTTTTTCTTCCGTTTCGGGTGTTCCGTCCCAATGAGCCATAATAAAGCCTCCTTTTTCGATTTCTTCTTTAAACTCATCGTAAGTTTCTACCGAACGAATGCGACTACTGCGATTATCGAGTGCTTTTTTATAGATGTTTTCCTGTATTTCATCCAATAGATTTTTTACAAAATCTTCGATTCCATCGCAAGATACTGTTTCTTTTGTAAGTGTATCACGACGCATCACTTCCATCGTGTTGTTTTCCAAATCTCTGGCACCCATCACAAGACGCACAGGCACACCTTTCAACTCATAATCGGCAAATTTGAAACCAGGACGCTTGTTGTCGGCGTTGTCATATTTTACAGAAATGCCCATCGATTTCAGCTTGGCAACAATACCTGCTACTTTATCGTTGATTTGGTTTAGCTGTTCTTCGTTTTTATAAATAGGAACAATAACTACCTGAATAGGTGCCAATACAGGTGGCAAAACAAGTCCGTTGTCATCAGAATGGGTCATAATCAATGCTCCCATTAAGCGAGTAGATACCCCCCACGAAGTAGCCCATACATACTCCATCTTGTTTTCCTTGTTCACAAACTGCACATCAAATGCTTTTGCGAAATTTTGTCCCAAGAAGTGTGAAGTTCCACTTTGCAAAGCTTTTCCATCTTGCATCATAGCCTCGATGGTATAAGTATCTAAAGCTCCTGCAAAACGCTCATTCGCAGATTTTACGCCGGTGATAACGGGCACTGCCATATGTTTTTCGGCAAATTCAGCATATACATTGAGCATACGAACTGCTTCTTCTTCAGCTTCCTGACGTGTGGCGTGGGCCGTATGACCCTCTTGCCATAAAAACTCGGCCGTACGAAGAAATAGACGGGTGCGCATTTCCCAACGCATCACGTTGGCCCATTGGTTTACCAATATAGGCAAGTCGCGATAAGAGTTAATCCAGTTTCTATATGTATTCCAGATAATTGTTTCGGAGGTAGGACGAATAATTAATTCTTCTTCCAATTTCGCATCGGGGTCTACTACAACTCCTTTTCCGTCGGGGGAGTTTTTAAGGCGATGGTGTGTCACAACTGCACACTCTTTGGCAAAGCCCTCTACGTGTTCTGCCTCGCGACTAAGAAATGATTTTGGAATAAGAAGTGGGAAATAAGCATTCACGTGGCCTGTTTCTTTAAACATATCGTCCAATTGACGCTGCATCTTTTCCCAAATAGCATAGCCATAAGGTTTTATCACCATACAACCACGCACTGCCGATTGTTCGGCCAAGTCGGCTTTTACCACCAAATCGTTATACCATTGCGAGTAGTTATCGCTACGTTTGGTAAGGTCTTTCAGTTCTTTTGCCATTATATTATTTATTAAGTTTTCTGTTTTTGTATAAATTAGGGTGCAAAAATACGAAAAATAGACTGAAAGTCAGTTCGTGAGAATCGCTTTTTTTGTTTAAGTATGGCGAGTATTACGAAATAAATAGAATGATTTGCGATAGAACCAATATGGTTTGATAAGTGTTAATAGTTTTAATGAGAAATGTAAACAGTTGATTTGTTGGATGTGTATACTCCAGACGCTGATTGTTTATATGTTAGTTTATATTCTAAAACCCTACAATATGAACACGATGGTATTTCGCACCTCTGTGCGTTATAGAGTAAAATTTGTTGCAGCTACTATTTTAGTTGTCGCCTTGGTCTTTGGTGGATGCTATTTCATTGGCGGAGTCAAGGATTTTAGCTGGTTGTATCTTGTTCCGATAGCTGTTGTCTATTTCGTCCTTTTTGAAAGAAATGTAGTGACCGACAATGCTCTGATTCTCTATTTGGGCTTTCTTAGTAAAAATACGATTGAGTTTGAGCACATCACCTCCATTTCTATTGTCAAGGGTGGTTTTCAGATTGGCTATACACGCCCTAATGGCAAAGAAGAATATGCTACGTTTCTTCATATAGACAATTGGCAAGAGATGATGAGTGTAATAGAAAAGCGTGCGAAGCTAAATGTTTCTGCTGCACCTGAATGATATTTATTAATCAAAAAGCGGACTTCATTAATGATGAAGTCCGCTTTTTGATTAATATAAATTCAAGTTTAACACTTGATATTCAATTCATTCAAAACCTTTCTGATGGCTTCGAAAGTTGTGATACGTGTAGGTACTAATGGAAGTCTCAATTTGTTTTCAATCATTCCCATCACGTTCAAAATAGATTTTACTCCTGCTGGATTTCCATCTACAAACAACAAATCGAACAGTTCGGTGAAACGATGATGAATGGTAAGTGCATTTTTGAAATCGCCTTGCAATGCCAAACGGGTCATTTTGCTAAATTCGCGTGGAAAAGCATTCCCAATCACCGATATAACACCAATCGCCCCCAATGTAATAAGTGGGAAGGTGATGCCGTCATCTCCCGATATTACATCAAAATTAGCAGGTTTGTTTTTGATAATATCATCCATCTGAGTAATGTTTCCTGAAGCCTCTTTGATGGCAATCACATTCTTGAAGTCACGAGCAATGCGCAATGTAGTGCTTGCAGTCATATTTACACCTGTGCGTCCTGGCACGTTGTATAGTACGATAGGAAGTTCGGTAGCTTCGGCGATAGCCTTATAATGTTGGTAAATACCTTCTTGCGATGGTTTATTATAATAAGGAACAACAGAAAGAATAGCGTCAACCCCAGTGAAATCATCGTTTTTAAGCTGTTCTACTACGGCGCGTGTATTATTTCCTCCAACGCCCAATAAAATAGGAACACGACCGTTTACTCGGTCTATTACCATCTTTTTTATCGTCTTTTTTTCTTCTTCGGTTAGTGTTGGCGTTTCGGCAGTGGTGCCAAGCACACAAAGAAAATCTGCGTTGTTTTGTATCAGGTAGTCCACCATTCTCATCAACGCATCGTAGTCTATGCTTTCATCTTCTTTGAAAGGAGTAATCAGTGCTACCCCCATTCCTTTCAATTTAGTTTGTATCATGGATATTATAAATGATAATCTCTAATAATTTAAGCCGCAAAAGTACGAATATTTTCCATTTTGGCGACAATAAACGTATATAAAAAAGCTATTTGCTCAAAAATGTTACGATATAAGTGTTAGGAAGTCTTCTTCGCTTAAAATAGGCACACCCAGCTTTTGCGCTTTTTCTAACTTGGCAGGCCCCATATTGTCGCCAGCTAAAATAAAACTGGTTTTAGCAGAGATGCTTCCTACATTTTTGCCACCATTTTTTTCTATAAGTTCTTTATACTCCTCACGCGAGTGTTGAGCGAACACTCCACTAATCACAATCGATTTTCCAGCCAATTTGTCGGTGTGATCGCTCATGTCTTTTTCGTCTTGTTGCAGTTGTATGCCTGTCAGCTTCAACTGCTCTATCAATGTCCTATTGCGCTCGTTGCTGAAATAAGCAATAATACTTGTGGCTATTTTTTCTCCAATCTCGTCAACGCTCACTAAGGTTTGTAAATCGGCATTTTCCAAATCTTCGATGGTTTTGAATGCTTTAGCCAAGCGTTTAGCTACTGTTTCGCCCACAAAACGAATGCCCAGTGCAAAAATCACTCGTTCGAATGGCACGCTTTTACTTAGTTCTATCCCTTTGATTATGTTTTCGGCAGATTTTTGTCCCATTCTGTCAAGCCCTTTGATGCTATCCGCAGTAAGATTATATAAATCGGCAATGTTAGTTATCATCCCCAAACGATAAAACATGTCGACCGTTTCAGGCCCCAACCCATCTATATTCATAGCACGCCGGCTGATGAAATGTTCAATCTTCCCTTTTATTTGTGGAGGACATGCCGTTTCGTTCGGGCAATAATAGGCAGCCTCGCCTTCGTATCGAATAAGCTTGCTACCGCATTCGGGGCAATTTGTGATGAATTTCACTTTTTCATTTATCAGAAAGCTTCGTGCCTCCATATCTACACCTGTAATTTTAGGAATAATTTCTCCTCCTTTTTCTACGTATACCATATCACCAATGTGCAAATCGAGACTTTCGATAATGTCTGCATTGTGTAGAGAAGCTCTTTTCACGATAGTCCCCGAAAGCTGTACGGGATCTAAGTTGGCAACTGGTGTAACTGCTCCCGTTCTTCCCACTTGGTAGCTCACAGCATAAAGACGAGTAATTGCACGTTCTGCTTGAAACTTATATGCGATAGCCCAACGAGGAGACTTGGCGGTAAAACCCAAATTTCGTTGTTGGCGAATGCTATTTACTTTCAAAACAACTCCATCGGTGGCCACAGGTAGGTTCTTTCTTTCTACATTCCAATAGTTAAGATAGTCGAATACCTCTTGCAATGTGCTGCACTTGCGAGTAGCCTCCGAGATTTTAAAACCCCATTTAGCTGCTTCCTGAAGATTTTCATAATGACCATCACAAGGCAGGGTTTCACCAAGAAGATAATAAAGATAGGCATCCAGCTTACGCGAAGCAACGATTGCTGAGTTCTGTAATTTGAGTGTCCCCGATGCGGCATTGCGTGGATTTGCAAAGAGAGGCTCCTCACGAGCTTCGCGTTCACGGTTTAACTCATCAAACACGCTCCAAGGCATCAAGATTTCGCCACGCATTTCAAAAAACGAAGGATAGTTATTTCCACGCAATTTTAGTGGAATGCTGCGGATTGTTTTCACATTGTCAGTTACATCATCTCCTTTTTCACCGTCACCACGAGTCACTGCTTTTACCAATTCACCATTTTCATAAGTCAATGAGATTGACGTGCCATCAAATTTTATCTCACAGCATATCTCAAATTCTTCGTTCAATGCCTTACGTACACGTTCGTAAAAGTCGGTAACTTCTCCTTCGGAATAAGTATTGCTTAGCGAAAGCATCGGATATTTATGCGAAACTTGCGCGAAGCTTTTATTAATATCGCTACCAACACGCATCGTAGGAGAATTGTCATCACGCAAATCAGGATTCTCGTCTTCTAAACGTTGCAGCTCGTGCATCATCTCATCAAATTCTATGTCCGAAATTTCGGGTTGGCTCAATACATAATAATTATAATTGTGTCGATGAAGAGCATTTCGCAAATCTTCAATTTTATCTTTAATGGTTGCCATAATTGTTTTTGGAATGTTTTAGACAAAAATAGAGGTTTATCTTTTAATAAGTGAGATTTTATAGTCTAATATTTGTAATTTTGTGCCAAATAAAAAAGTATATGCGAATTGATATTATAACCGTATTGCCCGAAATGATTGAGGGCTTTTTTAATTGTTCGATTATGAAGCGAGCACAAAATAAAGGGCTGGCTGAAATTCACATTCATAACTTGCGTGATTTTACAGACGATAAATATCGTCGTGTTGATGATTATCCCTTTGGAGGTTTTGCGGGAATGGTGATGAAAATAGAACCTATCGAGCGTTGCATCAATCACCTGAAGTCGGAGCGTCATTACGATGAAGTGATATTTACAACACCCGACGGCGAGCAATTCGATCAGAAGATGGCAAATACGCTGTCACTCACTGGTAATTTAATTATTCTTTGTGGACACTTCAAAGGAATTGATTATAGGATTCGCGAACACCTTATCACGAAAGAAATTAGCATAGGAGATTTTGTTTTGACTGGTGGCGAGTTGGCCGCCGCTGTAATAGCAGACGCTATTGTGCGTATTATTCCTGGGGTTATCTCCGATGAACAATCCGCTTTATCCGATTCTTTTCAAGATAATCTTCTGGCTGCACCTGTTTATACTCGACCAGCCGAATACAACGGTTGGAAAGTTCCAGATATATTGCTTTCGGGTCATGAAGCGAAAATCAAAGAATGGGAGCTACAACAATCACTCGAAAGAACTCGAAAACTAAGACCCGATCTTTTAGGCGAGTAACTTCTTGTAAAATAAAAATCCGATATTGCAGTGATAAAAGCAATATCGGATTTTTATATTTCTATATTAAATGTAGTAGCGTCCTATTTTTATTAATGTAAAAAATAATAATCTACAACTCGAGTGCGCCTATAATATCATTAACAGATTTGTATCCGTGTCTATCCAAATAATCATTTATGCCTTCGGCAACCTTAACTGTAATAGTTGGATCTATAAAGTTTGCTGTGCCAATTTGGATGGCTGTTGCTCCAGCCAGCATAAATTCAACGGCATCTTTCCAGTTCATAATACCACCCAAACCAACAACTGGAATTTTAACGGACTTTGCAACCTGCCACACCATTCGTAATGCAACTGGTTTGACGGCAGCGCCAGAGAGTCCACCTGTCACTGTAGATAATATCGGGCGACGACGTTCAGCATCAATTGCCATACCCAATAATGTATTAATTAATGACACACTATCTGCGCCACTATCTTCAACCGAACGAGCGATTTCTGTTATATCTGTCACATTGGGCGATAGCTTCACAATTAGAGTCTTCTTATAGGCAGCTCTTACTGCTTTTACTACCTCGGATGCACCCTGGCACGTAACTCCAAATGCCATTCCACCTTGTTTTACATTGGGACACGAGATATTTAATTCAATGGCAGGAATATTGTCAAGCTCATTGATTATTTCAGCAGTTTTCACATAATCCTCAAGAGTCGACCCCGAAACATTCACAATCATATTTGTCTGAATGTCTTTTATACGTGGATAAATCTGTTCAACAAAGTAATCAACGCCTTTATTTTGTAATCCAACCGCATTCAGCATACCTGCTGGCGTTTCTGCCATACGTGGATAAAGATTTCCTTCGCGTTTGTGAATGGTAGTGCCTTTTACGATAACACCGCCTATTCGCGATAGATCTATAAAGTCAGAAAACTCCTCACCATATCCAAATGTACCCGAAGCGGTCATTACTGGATTTTTTAAACATAAGTCTCCTATTTTTACATTCAAATCTGCCATAATAATTTATTTATATTAAATACTGGTCCGTCGGTGCATACACAAAGATGGCCTTCATCTGTATTTTCTACGCAACAAAGACAGGCTCCAACGCCACAAGCCATTGTGTTTTCAAGAGAAACTTCGCAATTTATATTTTTGTTTTTTGCATATTTAGCTACTGCTTGCATCATAGCTTTTGGCCCACAAGTGTAAATTTGTTTAAACGTAATATCGTTTAATATTGAATGCTGTGTTACATAACCCTTTTCACCACAACTGCCATCTTCGGTAGTGATATGCACTTTACCATATTTGGCAAATTCGTCCAATTGCAGTAGGTCATTGCTTGTACGAGCACCTAATAGAAAAATTGGTGTATATCCATTCTCAAGTAATTGCTTTCCCAAATATAACATAGGTGCAGTTCCAACACCTCCGCCAATTAATAGAATTTGATCCTTTTTATTTTGTGGGCTAGAAAAGCCGTTTCCAAGTGGTAAAATCACATTGATAATATCACCTAAAGCACTATCACAAAGACGCTTAGTTCCATCTCCTACACGCTGAATTAAAAACCAAACTTCGTTTTTTTCTCTATCTACATTATTTATAGAGATAGGCCTTCTCAGGAAGGTGGTTGGTGAATTGTCGACTCTCAACTCTGCAAATTGTCCAGGCTGCATTTCGGGTAAAGTTGATTCAGAAGTCATTTTAATTAAAGAATAGTTTGCACTTAGGCTAACATTCTCTGTGACTTTCAAATCTAAAATAAATTTTCTCATATATTTCAGTCTTATAAATAAGCGAATAATTTGGCGCAAAGATATGCTAAATTGCGTAATACTAAATGTTTAGAGTCTATTTTTCTGGCTTGAATATTTGATACGTGTTATCGTCAAAGAAAACACGTATTTCTGTGATTTTTTTTGCAGGTAGTTCTTTGTATATAATATCCTGTCTTACAATGTTTTTAGTGCCTCCTAACGATGTTTCTAACACTGTTTCATTGCATTTTTCAGAAGCATTTGTTTTTTTGTTCAGAATTTCGTCGCCAAATAAGGAAGGAGGAGTGTCGACTAATGAAACAATATCTCTTTTATCATTTATCATTTCACCTTTACCTGTTAATAACCAATCAAGACTTATATGATTAAAACGTTCGTGCAGTTTTATTATAAAATCGGTGCTTGGATATTTGTTACGATCCCCCAATGTGTGGGAAATAGTAGCCTGTGCCACTCCAATACTTTCAGCAAATGCGGCAGCCGTCATACTTTCGTGTTCCATCAATAGTTTTATCCGATCTTTTATATCCATAATTCTAAAATTTTTAATGTGATAAAAAGTTACATTTATATTATTACAAATGTAGGGATGTTATTTGATAATAACAAATGTATATATTACATTTTAAAATCAAATAACAATTCTAATATTCACAATTGGAAATATACGGACTCGTTAGAAATTGGTGCATTAACATATTTGGTGTTTACATTCGTAATTTTACAAATGACGACATATAGTAAAGGTTTATTAAATCGTCATAACTTACTAATTATTAGATGTATATGATGTAAATATATTATTTATTTGTTTATTTTGTGAACTTTTTTTATAATATCTATGTATATATAAACTGTTACTTGATTTTAGGCATATAATTTATTGAAATATAATTGTATATACTTATATGACACCTTTCGATATGTAATTATTTAACTATTACAATTGTAATAGCGTGGTGTTTGAAATATTATACTACAATTGTAAAGTTGAAATTGTTTTATGTAAATTCATCGCTATTTTATAGATAATTCCAATTGTAAACAACTGAATATTCATAATTGGGATGTTTTTCGGTTATCCATTTGTGAACTACTGATATTAAAAACTTACATAACTCTTTGGTGTAAATTGGAGTGTTTTAAAATGGAAAGTTTGGGTAATATAGAGTGGCGTTATTATATACATAACCGCCCTTTATAGCCTGAGCTATAAAGGGCGGTTATTTCGCTATATAAATAAGCTTGCCTTTAATGCAGAATTTTAAATATCAATTCGCGCAAGATTTCGTTATCGGTAGTAGATGAGGTGCTGCACACTCCTTTTGATTTAGCATCTGCATATCGAATTTCTCCTATTATTTGCATTGTTTTCACACCACTATATTTTCGCATAGCAGCCATATAATCGCGCGATGCCCAAGCTGATTTGAATCCAAGCCAAGAAGCTACTCCTTGATCCGATTTATCTGGTGCATAATAAGCCATCATTAAATTTGAGTAAAAGTTAAATAGTAATGCCAAGGTCATCTGTATCGGATTATTCTTTGGATTTTCGTCGAAATATTTTATTATCTTATTGGCTTTAAGAATATCTTTTTCTATTAGTGCATTTTTCAATTCAAAGTTATTATAGTCCTTACTAATGCCAATATTTTTCTCAATCTGGTCAGGAGATATTCGTTTTTGATTTGGTGGTAATGTTATTATCAATTTCTCTAACTCCCCTGTTAGTCGACTTAAATCACATCCTATAAATTCCGCCAACATTACACTTGCCTTATGTTCAATATCCACTCCTTTCTTTTTCATATACGAAGATATAAACCCGGGCAATTGAGCTTCTTTTATTTTTTTCGATTCAAATAATACGCCTTTTTTTTCTATTTCTGCGGCTATTTTTTTGCGACGATCCAGCGTTCCGTGCTTGTGGCACAATACGAGAATTGTAGACATAAGTGGCTTTTGTATATAAAATGATAGCTCTTCGATATTACGAATGGCTTGTGCCTCTTTTACTATAATAACCTGATAATCGGACATCATAGGATAGCGTTTAGCCGCATTTATAACAGTTGCTATATCTACATCCCCACCATATAGAATGGTCTGATTAAACTCTTTTTCAGTCTCATTCAATATGTTCTCTGCGACAAAATCTGCTATCAAATCAATATAATAAGGTTCTTCCCCCATTAGATAATAGATAGGCGCGTATTGTTTGTCTTTTATTTTTTTTAAAATATCGTCACAGCTTACTTCTTGTTTGGCCATATATTATTAAAGTGTTGTTTTAGAAATCAAATTTTAGATGCCTTACCGTTTTGTTTTTATCCATAATCATTCGTAATGCCGCAATACCAATTTCCACGTGTTTATTCACGTAGTTTTCGGTAATGATATTATCACTTTTTTCTGTTTTTACCCCTTCGGGTATCATAGGTTGATCGGAGACCAGCAGCAAAGCTCCTGTGGGGATGCGATTGGCAAATCCACAGCTAAACAACGTGGCTGTTTCCATATCAATAGCCATAGCACGGGTTTTTTTAAGATATTCTTTGAAGCTCTCGTCGTGCTCCCATATTCTGCGATTGGTGGTATAGACTGTTCCCGTCCAATAATCAAGGTCAAAATCTCGAATCGAAGATGATACCGCACGTTGTAGCATAAAAGAAGGCAATGCAGGAACTTCGGGCGGAAAATAATCATTGGAGGTACCTTCGCCACGGATTCCAGCAATTGGTAAAATTAAATCGCCCAATTGCGTTTTTCTATTCAACCCTCCACATTTTCCTAAAAAAAGACAAGCTTTTGGTTTAATAGCACTCAGTAAATCCATTATTATAGCTGCATTGGGGCTTCCCATTCCAAAATTAATAATTGTTATGCCTTCAGCACTTGCTGAAATCATATTAGAATCTCGTCCCATTACAGGTACGTCGAATATTTCAGCAAATATCTCTACGTAATTATTAAAATTAGTAAGCAGAATGTGTTTACCAAAATCATCTATATTGCGTTTCGTATAACGCGGAAGCCAATTAGCAACAATTTCACTCTTTGTTTTCATAAGATTCCATTAAATTTGTATATTCTTTGAAAGAATATAGTTGTATAACTCACAAAAATACAAAATGTTGGCATTAAATCTTCCTCAATACGCTGCTAAAATTATGGATAGAAATGGAAAAAATGTAATTTTCGATTCTATCCGCAAGCAGTATGTTGCGCTTACCCCTGAAGAATGGGTGAGACAGAACTTTGTGAATTACCTTATTATACATAAGAAATACCCTGCTTCGTTAATGGCAAATGAGGTTATGATAAAGTTGAATGGGACAGTAAAACGATGTGATACTGTGCTTTATAAAAGAGATTTGAGCGCACGTATGATTATAGAATACAAGGCACCGCACATAGAAATAGCGCAAAATGTTTTTAATCAAATTGCTCGTTACAACATTGTGCTTCGCGTAGATTATTTGATAGTGAGCAATGGTTTGAAGCATTATTGTTGCAAAATGGATTATGCAAATCAGTCTTATCAATTTCTGCAAGAAATTCCGATTTATAATGCACTATAAAGGCTTTTACAAGAAACGGGGTTTTATTCGGATAAAACCCCGTTTCTTGCGAATTAAAATAGGGTTTTATTTTTCCAAAGTGTTCTTGAACTGAGACTAAGACGTGGTATTGGCTATAAATGAAAGGGGGACTGCGCACAGATGGTTTTGTGCAAGCCCCCCCAAAAAAAGAAAAGCCATAAATAACTATTTATGGCTTTGATTCGTGATTCCTGAAGGATTCGAACCTTCGACCCACTCCTTAGAAGCGCGTTGATCTATCCAGCTGAGCTAAGGAACCATCCTTAATTGCGGTGCAAAGGTAATATAAT
>CAMTPA010000018.1 GCA_947074275.1 uncultured Bacteroides sp. | reverse complement strand
GAATATATTGTTAATTTCATACGCAATTCAGAACGAGGAATTATAAAATAATTTAAAGCAGTCTTTTATTGACAATATAACGATATGTATATTTGTTAGTAGCTCCATAACGACAACAAAATTATTATGATTTATAGATTTACCATTATCTCTGACGAAGTTGATGACTTTTTAAGAGAAATACAAATTGACCCAGAGGCCACTTTCTATGATTTCCACGAGGCAATTGTTCAATCAGTAGCCTATGCGAATGATCAAATGACATCTTTTTTTATTTGTGATGACGATTGGGAAAAAGAGAAAGAAATTACGCTTGAAGAAATGGACAACAATCCTGAAATGGATAGTTGGCTGATGAAAGAAACTACTATTAATGAAATGGTAGAAGATGAAAAACAAAAAATGCTTTATATCTTTGATTATCTAACCGAGCGTCTTTTCTTTATCGAATTGACCGAAATTATTACTGGAAAAGATATAAAAGGGGCTGTATGTACTAAGAAGTTAGGAGAGGCACCTAAACAAACTGTTGATTTTGAAGAAATGGTAACAGCGAGTGGCACACTCGAACTCGACGAGAATTTCTATGGTGATCAAGATTTTGATTTAGAAGATTTTGACCAAGAAGGATTTGACATTGACAGCAACTCCTCTGCCAACTCAACAGATTACAGCGAAGAACGTTTTTAATGTACAACATAAAGCGTGTGTAAATGGCAAAAAACGTCGTTTACACACGCTTTCTCATTTCTATAAATTATGCCAAACCTTATTGTACTAATTGGACCAACAGGCGTTGGAAAAACAGAATTAAGTCTACGATTGGCAGAACACTTCCATACAGACATCGTTTCGGCCGATTCGAGACAACTCTATGCCGATTTGAAAATTGGAACGGCAGCCCCCACCATCGAACAACTAAATAGAATAAAACACCATTTAGTAGGCACACTACAACTCACCGATTATTACAGTGCAGCACGCTACGAAGAAGAAGCTATATCCACAATTAATGATTTATTTAAAAACAAATCAACAGTAATTCTGACTGGTGGCTCTATGATGTATGTAGATGCTGTCTGCAATGGAATAGATGACATTCCTACAATAGACGAAGAAACGCGCATTATGATGCTTGATAAATATCATAATGATGGATTAGAGAGTCTATGTGCTGAGTTAAAATTAATGGATCCTGAATATTACAATATTGTAGACCACAAGAACTACAAACGTGTGATTCACGCACTTGAAATTTGTTATATGACTGGACGTACCTATACATCATTTCGCACACAACAAAAAAAGGAACGCCCATTCAAGATAATAAAAATAGGCCTTATACGCGAACGAGAAGAACTTTATCAACGTATCAATGAACGCGTAGACCAAATGATGGAAGAGGGATTGCTGGAGGAAGCACAAAGATTTTATTCATACCGTACTTTCAACTCGATGAATACAGTAGGTTATAAAGAATTATTCAATCACTTTGATGGAGTATGGGAACTCCCCTTTGCTATTGAGAAAATCAAGCAAAACTCACGCATCTATTCACGAAAACAAATGACTTGGTTCAAACGCGACTCTGATATTTGTTGGTTTCACCCGGATCAAGAACAAGAAATAATTAATTACTGTAATCACCAGTTGGTCATTGACAACGGCAGATAAGTATCAAAACTGAGAGTTTATAAGATAAATCCTATCTATTCTATAAATATTTTTATAGCTCTTTTAATTGTAAAAATCCTAACTCTTTCCCTTTAATACCAAATTTTAAAATCTAAGAGCAAGAAATCAAAACAGTAAAACATCTAAATCTGAATCAAATATTATTTTTAAACAAACTACAAATCAAGCAGTTAGGTAATATTCTTATTTTTTATCGTAAAATTCACTTTATTTTATTTGCTTTTATATAATTTTTATTCTTATATTTGCACACACAAACAAATTATTAAATAATATGCATCACACAAAGAACAAAACAAAGATACTTTACAGCATCATTATTATTTTATTAACAGCATCTTGTACAAATACGATAAGTGATAATAATGATACAATCATTGCCCCAATATCTAAAACACCAATATGTTTTACATTACACATTTCAAATACACATTCAACAACTCGTATGGATGGAGAATCATTTGAAGAAAATGACACTATTGGTATTTATGCTGTCAAAGAGTTAAATTCATTCAACAACGAAAAACACATAAACAATAAACATCTAATTTTCAACGGAATAGAACTAACTCCAGAAGAAAATCTATATTATCCTGATGGTTCTTCCAGTTGTAAGTTCTTTAGTTATTACCCATATCAGAAAAACAAAAACAACGAATCCAATAGCAACATTTCTGCTGGAGTAGAATCAGATCAATCGAATTATAACAATTATAGTAAATCTGATTTTATGACAGCAAGAACAGAGTTACTATATCCAAGTAGAAACAGTATTAATTTAGATTTTTTTCATCGCTTTTCTCAAATTAATATAAACATAAAAGCCGAATCACAAAAATCACTCGAAGATTTAAAAAATAATTCCACTATTGCAATCAACAATATTTTTACCAAATGTAGTTATAATTTCGACAATGATGAAGTCAGTAATTTGGATGCGCTTAATTCTATAAAACCATATGGAGAATGGGAAATAGAAACGACAAATCTACTTCTATTTGGTAAGAAAGCCATACTTATACCACAAACGTGTTCCAATAGTCAAATTGTGCTTCAAGTAAATAACAGAACGTTTATTTGTAATTTTCCAGTAAATACAAACCTATCAGGCGGAGTCTCATATGATATTACTTTGAAGTATGATTCTCAAGTAGGAATTGAAGGAGTCACACAAAAAATCAATGACTGGATTATAAATGAAGAAAAATACGAGTGGGATTTAAGCGAAAAAACACAGCAACATTCCATCGCTATCAATACTTTAGATTTTAATATAAGTTCTATATATCAAGTGGCATCCACATCAGGAACTATTATTGGGAATATCTGCAAAGAGTATTTACTAAATGAAACAATTGACGCAGTAGCCATTGTTTATTATTCTTTGACTGATCCTCTAAATGGCACCGTATTGCAAATTTTAGATAACACAGATGCAGTTCACGGCGGAAAGGTTGTATGGAGTGGTTCCAACAATAGTTTTACATATCAAGCAGGCAGCAAACAACCTATCGCTAATTTGTATACCGATGAGCAAGGCTACTTTATTCCAACCCCAATCGAAGAATCGCCCAATATAATAGCGAAAGCGTATTATTTAATTGATCAAAGAGGAAATGAAATAAATAATTACCCCATAGTAAAAATTGGAAAACAATATTGGATGCGTGAAGATTTAAAAACATTGTACTATACCGACAACACAATATTAGCAAACAATTCATCTAATCTTAGCTCAACAAATGCTGGATATTATACAAGGAACAACTGTATATTTTATAACAAGGCAGTAATCGTTAGCGATAAAATAGCACCTATTGGATGGAGTATTCCAAGTTATGATCAATGGGAAGCATTAAAAAGTTACATAAATAACGAATCTGCCAAATTAAAAATGGGAGATGATTGGAATAGTAATGATGGTATCGCATCGGCCAATAATATTACAGGATTTGGAGGATTACCCAAAGGTGGTTTTTACAAAGCAACTATACCAACAGAATTTATGGGATTAAATGATTATGCCTTTTATTGGAGAATGTCAAATAGCGATTCTCTCATTCCTTACGATGCAGGGATTGCACTCAATGCCAAAGCAAACGAAGTAAAAGGCATTCCTTTTAATGATGCTTGCGCTTTTTTGATTCGCTGCATAAAAAATGAATAAATAATATTTCAAATGAATGCTCGGAATTTATCATTGTGTTTATTATATTTATTCATTGGTTCATTTTGCATATACCAATCTTGTGTAAATTCAATAGACGATGATGAGGATAATTCTGCATCACAAAAAATCGTAGAGGTTAGAATTAATTCACAAGCATTATATAATCAAGTCTACAACAGCAATTATAAATCAGAAATTGGCCTTTATATCTTAGAAGAAACAACCAGCTTAGATACAAAATGGCACATCGCAAATGAAAAACTAATTTGCAACAGCAATGAATTCGTGTCTTTAAATAACATTTATTACCCTTCAGAAGGAAAATCCACAATCCTTAGTTATTATCCCTATCAGGAACCAGCAATTCAAGAAAACGGTATCATCAACGTTGGAGTATTAAACGATCAAAGTCACATAAGAAACTATAACGAATCAGACTTTATGGTAGCTATTGAAAATAGCATAAATCCAACTACCAAAATTATCAAACTAAATTATGAACATCTGTTTTCACAACTCAATATCACCATCAAGGCAGAAGAACATATCGATATAGAACAATTAAAAAACGAAAACCCAATAATCCATATCAACAATCTTTTCTCTTCCGCTTCTTATAATATTCAAACCAATGATTTTTTATACCACAACACCCCTGTTCAAATCATACCATATGGTGAATGGAGTATAGTTGGAAATAAACTTAAGAACAAGGTAGCTCTTATTGTGCCACAAACAATAATGGCTTTCACCGAATTTATTTCATTAAATATAGGAGAAAAGCAATATACCGTTTCTCTTTCTGAAAATTATGACTTTATAAGTGGTAAATCAAATGAAATTGTGTTATTATACACACAAGAAACTGGTGTCACGAGCTTAACAGCAACTATTAATCAATGGGAAGAAGGGAGTAACATCGAAATAATTCCGACCGAAATAGTTGAAAAAGAAAGATTATCATTCGATGACTTTGATTTTAATCAAAGCAATGTATACCAAATTTTTTCACAAGGACAGGTTGTAGCTGAAGTATGCAAAGAGTATTTAGTAAATGACCATATTCAAAATGTAGCAATTGTTGTTTATCCTGTAAAAAATAGCAAGCCAATACTCGAAAGTGGTTATGTGTGGCATATTGGTGAACAACAATCAAATGAAGGAAGTGTTGTTTGGAATCAAACAAATAACAGCTTTGATTATGTTTCATCAAATCAAAACAGCCCACAGTTTATCTATATTGACACAAATCTACAAATACACACAAAACAACCTCAAAATGCTCTTTCTATATCGACAAAACCCTATATATGGGTTGACAATAGAATAGGTGAAACAATATGTTATCCAATTGTAAAAATCGGCACTCAGCATTGGTTTCAAGATGACCTTAAAACCACTGTTTACAAAAATGGCAATCCAATTAAATATAAATCACAAACAAACTATATAGAAACAGAAGCTGGTTATTTCACGAATGCAGCTAATGTTTTTTACAATCAAAAAGCGATGGAAACTGGCGAAATCGCCCCAAATGGTTGGAGGGTTGCAAATTATGAAGATTGGCAGAAGCTAAGCAATTATCTCAATAAAAATGCTTCTACATTAAAAGCAACAAACAGTTGGGGAGCCAAATGCCAAAGCAATAATTTGGCTGGATTCAACGCTCATCCAAAAGGTATTTTCAACATAGGAGCAAACAGCAATAAGAGCGTTTACTCCTTCGGAAAAGACTACTTAGTATATTGGTCGGCAGGAAACACTCAAAACACTTTATGGACTTCGGCTATTTTATTGAAAAGTGATAGTGACGAAATTAAAGAAGCAAGCTATACAGAATTTTCTGGCTACTGCATTAGATGTATAAAAGAATAAACCTCACTTGCTAAAGGTTATTAACTCATCAAAATAACATTTTTCTATTTTTTCATTTATCTTTGTAGACACTTTACGCAGAACTGCTGTGTAGAAATCAGATTTTTAACTAATTAAAGTATTTTATTTATGGCAATGCATACTTGGTTTGAGTGCAAAATCCGTTATGAAAAATTAATGGAAAATGGAATGAACAAAAAGGTTACTGAACCCTATTTGGTAGACGCACTAAGCTTTACAGAAGCAGAAGCTCGCATCATTGAAGAGATGACACCATTCATCACAGGTGAGTTTACTGTATCAGATATAAAAAGAGCCAATTACAGTGAATTATTTATGAGTGACGAAGAGAGCGCAGACCGTTGGTTTAAAGCAAAACTAATCTTTGTTACCTTGGATGAGAAAAGTGGTGCTGAAAAGAAATCATCTACTCAAGTATTGGTTCAAGCTGCGGATTTAAGAGACGCAATCAAAAAATTGGATGAAGGTATGAAAGGCACTATGGCCGATTATCAGATTGGTATGGTATCTGAAACTACTCTGATGGATGTATATCCTTACAGTGCAGAGCCTAATGACAAACCTGAATTTAGCGAAAAATAAAACATCGATTATGTACAGCATTGCTGATAACATAAAGCTAATATTAGCCGAGCTTCCTAAGGAGGTTCGGCTTGTTGCTGTTTCCAAGTATCATCCCAACGACGCAATAATGGAAGCATACCAGGCTGGACAACGCATTTTTGGCGAAAGCAAAGTGCAAGAGATGACTGCCAAATACAACAGCTTGCCTAAAGATATAGAATGGCATTTCATTGGTCATTTACAATCTAATAAGATTAAATATATGGCACCTTATGTTCATTTAATACACGGTATTGATTCTTATAAACTTCTAACAGAAGTCAATAAATGTGCAGCAAAAGAGAATCGAACAATTAAATGCTTACTTCAAATACACATTGCACAAGAAGAGAGCAAGTTTGGGTTTAGTGCCGAAGAGTGTAAGGCTATGTTATCTACAAATGAGTGGCAGACACTTCAACATATCCAAATCTGTGGTTTGATGGGAATGGCTACTTTTACAAATGATAATGAACAAATCAATCATGAATTTTATTTCTTACATCAACTTTTTCAAGAAATAAAAAAAGCTTGGTTTCAGAACAACGATTATTTCTGTGAGTTGTCGATGGGTATGTCCGATGACTATCCTCTTGCAATATCCAATGGAAGCACACTTGTACGTGTAGGAAGTAAGATTTTCGGGAATCGAATTTATTAATAAAAACTTATATAATATGGATAATCTTAAAACCTCTTTTGCTGGTATACAGCTAAAAAACCCCATAATAATCAGTAGTTCAGGCTTGACAAATAGTGCTGAAAAAAATAAGAAATTGGCAGATGCAGGTGCTGGAGCTATTGTTTTAAAATCTCTTTTTGAAGAACAAATACTAATTGAAGTAGAACATCTTAAAAATGCAGAATACACAGAGGGAAATGACTACATTGCAGGTTATGTTCGTGCTCATAAATTGGGAGAATACATTGAATTAATACGTGAAAGCAAAAAGCTTTGTAATATTCCTATCATCGCCAGTATCAATTGTTACACCGATGCTGAATGGGTTGATTTTGCCAAACAAATAGAAGAAGCTGGAGCTGATGCCATTGAAATCAATATTTTGGCTTTGCAAACAGAGAAGGACTATAAATATGGCGATTTTGAGCAACGACATATTGATATTCTTTCGCACATTAAAAAGGTTACAACTATTCCAGTAATTATGAAATTGGGTGAAAATCTTACAAACCCAATAGCATTAATCAACCAACTGTATGCTAATGGGGCAGCAGCAGTAGTTTTATTCAATCGTTTCTACCAACCTGATATTGATATTAATAAAATGGCCTTTGTACCTGGAAATGTATTCAGCACAGAAGCTGATTTATCAACTCCACTTCGATGGATAGGAATCGCATCTTCTATCATCGACAAAATGGATTACGCTGCTTCGGGAGGTGTTCATTCACCAGAAGCTGTTGTGAAAACAATTTTAGCGGGAGCATCAGCAGTTGAGGTATGTAGTGCTATTTACGAAAACTCAAGTTCATTTATTGGTGAAACAAATAGTTTCCTTAGCAGTTGGATGGAAAAGAATGGTTATGATTCAACTGCGCAATTCAAAGGTAAATTGAATGCGAAAAACATCGAAGGAATTACTGTATGGGAACGAACCCAATTCTTAAAATATTTCAGTAGCAGACAGTAATCATATCTCATTTTCATTAGCGCATAAACGGATTATTCAATCACAGGTTGAGTAATCCGCTTTTACTTTCTCTGCTGCAAGTTTTTTACAGCCAATTCGATCTATTTTCCCAGTTTCTGTCATAGGCAACGAAGCGACCGATATGGTATAAAGCGGGCGCCAATATTTGGGTAATTTGCAAAACAGATTCTCATCCAATGAGAACTCCCTACTGTCTTCTACCAACAACACTATCGCCTCCCCCCATTTAGAGTGAGCAATGGATGTAATAGCAAACGGAGAAGCTATAACCTCATTTAATAATTGTTCCACCTTTTCCGCTTGTATTTTTATTCCTCCACTGTTTATGATATTGTCTTTCCTACCCAAAATCATAAAACTACCATCATCATAGAGTTCTGCAACATCATTCGTCTTCAACACTTCATTGCAAACCAATGGTGCATCAATTATCAAAGTCAACTCGTCAGACAAAGAGAGTTTTACTGAAGAAAAAGGATAGTAGCGATTATTAGGATCGCTCCCATTCAACCGACGGAGAGCAATATGCGAAAGCGTCTCAGTCATTCCATAAGTTGAATATATCTTATTGGGTAGCTGTGACAAGGACTCAATCAACGAATCGTCTATCGCTCCACCACCAATTATCAATGTATTAATTTTAGATAACCGTTTTCTTTCCACATCATTTTGCAAAGAGTTAAAAACTTGTGACGGAACCATTGCCACAAAATCCAAAGGAATACTTATTTCTGAAAGAGGATGTCCAGAAGGTATAACACATCGCAAGTCAAGTCGTGCCACAAGTGCTCTAATCACCATCATCATACCTGCGATGTATTGCAAAGGCATACAAAGAAGAGCTGTATCACCTTGTTGCAAACCGAGGTATTCGCAAGTGATACAAGCACTTTTTATCATTTTCTCTTTTTGTACCCAAATTGATTTTGGTATTCCCGTAGAACCTGATGTGCGAACAACAATTTCCTCCGTCTTATCAAACCACTCTGTTAAAAAAGAGAGTAAATCATTTAATTGTTTTTGTTTAGGTCCAGTTTCATCCTTTATCAATTCTTCAAGCTGCAAAAGAGTGTACACTTTCCCATCTAAAATCAACTGTTGCTCGCTTCTTTTCAGGAACATAAGCTTTTATTCTTTAAACCACATATTATCTTTTTGCAAATACAGAGGCATCTCCAAGTTATTGATATACAATGCTCCAGTGCCTAATCCTTGTGGTAGAGAGTTTTCAAGCGTTGCACACCATTGTGCAATAGCATTCAAACCAACATTAGACTCCAAGGCTGAGGTCACCCACCAACCGATATTACGTTTTTTCGCCTCCATTATCCAATCATTGCAGCCCGATATACCACCGTGCAAAGATGGTTTCAACACTAAATAATTTGGTTTAATAAGATCTAAAATCGTTTGTTTCACCGACAAGTCGTTTATTCCTATCATCTCTTCATCCAAAGCTATGGGGATAGGCGATTTTTCTATCAATCGCATCATCTCTTCCCATTGCCTTGCTTTGATTGGTTGTTCTATCGAATGTAAATCAAATTCGGCCAGTTGTTCCAGCTTATCCAAAGCATTTTCTATATGAAAAGCTCCGTTGGCATCAACACGAATTTCCACATCTTCTTTCGAGAACCTATTTCTGATTTCACGAATAAGCTTTAACTCTTCCATAAAATCAATTGCACCAATTTTCAGTTTTATACATCGAAAACCTTGTGCTATTTTTTGTTCTACCTGCTGCAACATCCGTTCGTAAGTATCCATCCAAATCAATCCATTGATTTGGATGCTCTGTTTCCCTTGTGAGAAAGGTGTGTCATACAAAGCATAACTTCCACCGTTATTAAAATGCAAAAATGCTGTTTCGAGACCAAATAAAATAGAGGGATAGTTACGCAACCAGTCTGTATCTATATTGCCACGATATGCTACTTCGTTGCAGACTTGTTCAAGTAGCGTAGCATAGTTTGGTAAATCGTCATAACTCAAGTTAGGCAAAGGAGCACACTCTCCAATACCAATGCGTCCAGGGTGTTCGTTTGAAGTCAAATGGATATACCACACATCACGAGTTGTATATATACCTCTTGAAGTTCCTGCGGGTTGTTTAAAATAAAGTCGGTAAGGGTAGATTTTTAAAGAATACATAAAAGCAAGTTAAGGAAGCTTGGGAAATTGTTTAAAGTCAGGTTTACGTTTTTCCAAGAAGGCTTTTTTCCCTTCTTGAGCCTCATCAGTAAGATAATAAAGCATCGTTGCATCACCAGCAAGTTCCTGAATACCAGCTTGTCCATCCAGCTCTGCATTTAAGCCCGCTTTGATCATACGAAGTGCCAACGGACTAAGCATCATCATCTCTTCTGCCCATTTCACATATTCGTTCTCCAGCTGTTCCAAAGGAACTATTGTGTTCACTAACCCCATATCAAGTGCTTGCTGTGCATTGTATTGACGACATAGAAACCAAATTTCTCTGGCTTTTTTTTGTCCCACCACTCTTGCCAAATAAGAGGAACCAAAGCCTGCGTCAAAGCTACCTACACGCGGGCCTGTTTGTCCAAATATGGCATTTTCGGAAGCTATACTTAAATCACAAACCACGTGCAATACGTGTCCACCGCCAATGGCATAACCGTTGACAGCTGCAATTACAGGTTTGGGAATACTACGAATCTGCTTCTGAACATCCAGCACACTCAAACGTGGCACACCATTCTTGTCGATATATCCGCCACGTCCTTTCACATTTTGGTCTCCTCCACTACAAAATGCTTTATCACCTGCACCTGTAAACACAATTACACAAATATCTTCCTCTTCGCGACAAATGCGTAAGGCATCACTCATTTCGGCTGTTGTAGTTGGAGTAAAGGCATTACGATAGCGTTCACGGTTGATTGTAATACGAGCTATACCATTGTAGTAATCAAACAGGATTTCTTCGTACTCTTTTATGGTTGTCCATTCTCTATTTGTTGCCATAATCTATTTCTTTTTTTAAACTGTGGTAATAATCTTTCAAAATTCGGGCATCCCTATTTTTGTTGGTGTACACTTCCATCAACATCGGTTTGTCACTCATTTCGTTTTGCGCAAAGATAGCCATATTTTCTTCCAGTCCCACCTCCTCTTCTATTTTCATATACCGAAAACCGCGCTCCAACGCCCACCCTTCGGCAGATGTATTGTGTACGGCAGTAATAAATTTATGCGAAGTGCCCGACATCTCCAATCCGGGAAGCGTATTAAAAATTCCACCTCCTCCGTTGTTCAGCAAGAGTATTCGTAGATTGGGTTTCAAGGTGGTATTCCACAAGGCATTCATATCGTAGAAAAAGCTAAGATCGCCTATCACTATAAAATTAATTTTATCCGAAGCTGCAGCATATCCAATAGCAGTAGACAATGATCCTTCTATACCATTCACTCCCCTATTGCAACAAACCTCTACTGTTTCGGGAAATTGGAATAGTTCGGCATAGCGCACTGTTGAACTATTGGCCAAATGCAATGCGCACTCTGCTGGAAGCTGTTTTAACAGTGCGCCAACTGCTGCCATTGCAGAATAGGTAAATGAGGGTTGAGGAAGCTCTTTGCAATAGTTTTCCCATAAAAGTGGAAATTGTGGTGTTTTCGAATCGAGCAATCCAGCTATTTTTTCAAGAAACTCAAACGGATCCATTTCAATTACCGTAGTTAGCTTGCCAAACAAATCGACTACTTCGCCATCGGCAGATATATGCCAGTGTTCCACATTGGGATTTTTTCGAATGTACTCTTTCAAACGCTTCGATACGATATGACCACCGTAAGTTATCACTAAATCGGGAGCCATTCTCTCT
Organism: uncultured Bacteroides sp.; assembly: GCA_947074275.1. Classification (GTDB taxonomy): domain Bacteria; phylum Bacteroidota; class Bacteroidia; order Bacteroidales; family Bacteroidaceae; genus Bacteroides. Next base: position 33,079 of record CAMTPA010000018.1, on the reverse strand, counting down.
TTTATCTCATCGTCCATTGTGTAAAGAGCCAAATCGAAGTTTTTGATACCACGTCCTGGAATCGTGCGATTACTAAGGTGCTCTGTTAGCCAAGCAAATTGTTTGTAGAGTGATTTTACATATCGTTTGTCAAAAAGGTAAATCAGGTTTATCTGGCCAACTACCATCATTCTACGTTGATAACGATTCAGCTTGTCTATCAACTCTTGATAATCTCTATCATATACATTCAACCCCTGATAACGGGTGATGACTCGCTGATCGGGCAAAAATTCGGTAGTAAATTGAAACAAGGGTTCCGAAACTGGTATATTGATGTGAACTGGGCCACGACCGTGGTGATTTACTTCCAATAAAGCTTCATTTATTAACCGATTGCAATACCACGCATCCTCCTCGACGTGAATATCAGGTAGATTGACTGACTTTTTCACCAGACCGTTGAATATATCTGGTTGTGGCAAGGTTTGCCCATCCATTTGCCCAATCCAAGCAGCAGGACGGTCGGCAGAAATCACGATTAGTGGCACCTGTTGATAAAACGCTTCGGCAACTGCAGGATGGAGGTTGGTCAACGCACTTCCCGAAGTGCAGCATACAGCCACGGGTTTCCCACCATTGAGTGCCAACCCGATAGCAAAGAAACCTGCACTACGTTCATCCGTTGCCGGAAAGCAAATGAAATCGGGGTTGGTAGAAAGCGAATGAACTATGGGAGCATTGCGACTACCAGGACACAACACCACTTTTGTCACTCCATGTTCTTGTAGCAAAGCTATCAGTTGAAGAATATTTCTTTTATCGGTGTACATTGCTATTTATCGACTACTTACTTGGTTATTAATATATCTTTCATTGTCCGCATCTTTTTTTCCGTCTCCAGCCATTCATCTTGTAGCGTAGAAGAGACGAGCAATCCACCCCCAGCGTATAAAATAGCTTTATCTGCATCAACAAAATGAATGCAACGCAGGTTGACATATAAATCGGTTATCCCACTGGGATCTATCACTCCCACAAATCCCGAGTAGTAGCTACGCTCATACCCTTCATTGTCTATAATAAATTGATAAGCATTTACTTTGGGCATTCCACATACGGCCGGTGTAGGGTGAAGCTGTTTTAGCAATGTGCCCAATTCTTCTGTGTTGGTTTTAGAAAAACAGAAGTCAGTTCGCAAATGAGACAAAGCACCAGCTTTGACTGAATAGGGTTTCGTCTCCTCGGGCACAATGCCGTTTTCCTGTAACAACTGGCGAATGTAGCTACACACCACATCTTGCTCTATCACATTCTTTGCATCCCACGATTGTGGAAGCTCACCTTGCAGCAACGATTGTGTGCCAGCCAATGCCACAGTCATCCATTTTCCCGTTACATTAGAAAGCAAAACCTCGGGTGTGCTCCCCATCCACGCTCCAGTGATAGGAGTATAGAGGTAGTAGACGTAAGAATACTTATAACGACCACACGCTGCCTTAAAGCTTGCTTTCACATCCATTTCGCCTGTGGCTATACAATGTCGTGAAAGCACTAACTTCTCAAATTGCCCATTTTGCAATGCAGCAATAAATAAATTAAATTTATCGATATAATCATTTTCGCAAGAAGAGTAAGAAATCGATTGTTTCTTTTCACTACTCTTATTTACGAAAGTATTTATATCTATTGTATAGCTATCATCTGGATGAATCAGGCAAATAGGAGTTTGTACACTACTATTGAAAGGTGCTATCACAAACCCCTTTTTACCGTTCAATTCTTTTATATCGGTTGCAACATAAACATCGCCACCGTATTGAATTATAATGTGCAGATTATTCTCTCGCGGAGCACGATAAATAGCAAAAGAGTACCCTTTCTTTATCCACGTGTCTATCGATAAGAAATCTTCTGTTTGTTCATTCATTCTTTATCAAATATACTATTTACTACACGCACCGTCGAAACCAGCTTGGCCGTAGAGGTAAAAATATCAACATTCCACACGTGAGTAGAACGTCCGTGATGCAACACCGTAGCCACCGCACGAACGGTGTCTCCTTCGAGTGCCGAAGAAATGTGATTTCCACTAACTTGCATTCCTACTACTGCCTCATCGGGCTTGCATATAAGCAACGAACCCATTCCGGCCACTGTTTCGGCAAGCGCAAGCGTAGCACCTCCGTGCAACACACCAAAAGGTTGACGGGTACGTTCATTCACAGGCATTGTTGCCTCTACCCTGCCTTCCGACACGTGTGTATAGAGAATACCTAAGTTGCCCACAAGTGTATTCACAGAGCCACGATTCAACTCTTCGATAGACACATCACAAGGATGCAAATCGGATAATATAGTATTGTCTATTACTGCCGCTACCCCATCCTCGTCGTTGGACGCTGTCACTTGGTCGGCACAAGCTTTTACAGAGTGTAACGCATTCTTCATTGCCACTCCCAAACCTGCCACCTGAAGCATTGACACATCACACACTCCATCGCCAATAGCCACTACGTCTTCGTGAGGAACCTGAAGTATCTCAAGCAAAGCAGACAAGGTAGTAGCCTTATCGATGCCACAGGGAACCACTTCTAAAAAGTATTTCTCTGAACGATATACATCCATTGTTCCACTCAAACGTTTTTTCCAGTGCGCTTCCAAATCGGTCAACGCCGCTTCGTCATCGCTCACCAAAACACATTTGCTCGGTGCAAAGTCGATAGCAATAGTCAAATCGGGTTCAACTATCAGCTTTAAATTATTAAGCTCGGCTTCGCGCTGTATGTGCAGATTATCAGCCGTATTGGTTATCAGCGTATCATCGTGATAAGTAAACATCGGAAAACCCAACTTCTCAGCTTTACGCTCAATGTAGGGAAGCATCTCAGGATTGATGCGACGTTCAAAAAGTATTTCACCATTTTGGGCATTGATTATTTGCCCTCCATTGTATGACAGTATATAGCCACCATAATTGCCCAATCCCAACTGTTTGGCCAAAGGCAACAATCCGTAAGTAGGTCGACCTGAAGCCAACACAATTCGTACACCCATTTGCTGCACTTTTACCAAAGCAGCAAGCGTGCGCTCACTAATTTTATTATCACTATTCAGTAGAGTTCCGTCTACATCAAGAGCCAACAATTTATACTTCATAAGTCCAAAGGTTTTGAGGTTCGGACAACAAAGGTAATATTATTTAGACCAAGAATGAAGCAATGGAAGTGAAAAATATAGGGTATAATATAAAGAAAGACCATAGAAGCAGTCCATTTTTTCTGCTTCTATGGTCAATAAATAGCAATAACCAAAATTGTATGGTTATATTGAGAGAACAACACAAGAGTTTAAAATCAATATCGAATTATTTTTCGCAACTGGTGTCACCTGCACAATCAGAACACTCACCACCACATAGTTTATTATTTTCCAATGCCTCTGATACTGAGTAGTACTCTAATTTACCTTCACTCAATAATGTCAAGTTGCTGTATAAGTCTTTTCCTACGCTTTTAAAAACCGTAATACCATTTTCCCTAAAAAGATTAAGTGCCATTAATTGCATTGTCTCAGTGAGTACACCTAAAATACCTTGTGCTTTAAGTTGTTGAGTTATTTTTGTACCAGGCGGTATAATCTCTCGCCAATTTATAAATATGCACGCCTCATCCATTGGCTTGTCCTCATCGTAGATACATACATCAGAGGTTGCATTGAATCCAGATGCAATCATATCGTTTTTTATTATAGGTATTATCACTTTCATAATTTATAAGCTTATAATTCTGTCACCCATTTTTTGTGCCTCATCACGATCGTGGGTCACCATTATGCTGATACCTCCCATAAATTGATGCGCTTTTATTATTTCATCTTGCAGCGACTCACGCATTTGCCAATCAATAGACGAAAGAGGTTCATCGAGAAGCAGAATGGAAGGACTTGAGGCCAAAGCACGTGCCAGTGCAACACGCTGTTTTTGTCCACCCGACAACCTATTAGGATAGGCTTTTTCTAAATTGGTAAGTCCGAAAACTTTTATCAAATCACTCACCGCATCTGGATTTTTATCTTTTTGTGCGAAACCAATATTTTGCTCTACATTCATATTGGGGAATAGAGCAAAATCTTGAAACATATAGGCGATGTTTCGCTTTTGAGGAACAATGTTCTTTTTCGTTTTCAAATCAAACCAAATATCATTACCATATTTAACTGTTCCCTCATCTGGCTTCAACAAGCCAGCTAAAATACGTAACAAAGTACTTTTGCCACACCCAGAGTGTCCTACCAGCGATATGAACTCACCGTGATGTATATCCTCCGAAAAGCAAAGAAAACGTTCGCCTTCGGTGGTGTACATCTTTTTTTTTATATCCAAAGATAATGTTTTCATAACGTGTTATATTCTTTGTCTTTTGTTTATACTGTAAATAGTGGTGAGAGCCACAAACGATACCAAAAACATAATTAGGGCATACTTATTAGCTTGCGCATAGTTGAGCGACTGCACCTCATCATACAAAGCTATCGAAGCAACTCTTGTATCACCTGGCATATTTCCTCCAACCATTAATACAATTCCAAATTCACCTATACAGTGAGCAAAAGTCATTGCAATAGCAGTAATGATATTGCCTTTAATATTGGGCAACAACACCCTAAAAAAAGTGAGAGTTTTCCCTTTCCCCATCGTATAAGCAGCTTCTCTATAACTCGAAGGCAGCAAGGTCAACCCATTTTGCAATGGCTGAATCATATAGGGTAAAGAGCAGATGACACTGGCAATAAGAACGCCGGTAAATGAGAAAGCGAGCCTTATATCAAAATAACGCTCAAGTGCTTCACCAAAAAAGTTTTGTGGACTGTATGCAACCAGTATATAAAAACCCAGCACAGTAGGAGGCAACACCATAGGCATACAAATAATAGCTTCTAAAGCACTTTTGCCACGAAAATTGGTGTATGATAAAAGATAGGCTACGGGCAAACCTATAATCAGCAGTATTACCGTAGTCCAAAAGGCCAACCGCCCTGTTGTCCATATTGTTTGTAAAAAATCGCTATCTATCATTTTATTGTCGTATGTTAAAATGAAACAATCCTGTTTGCATATAAGCGTTATACTAAAAATATATATCGGTTCACAAAAAAAATCAAGTCAGACAATTATATATACTCAACAACTCGTTCTCGGTCACCGAACGTTTCCGCTCTACCGACATATTTTTTACAAGATTGAGTAAGTAGTGACTTTGTTCTTTAGTAACAACCATCCCTTTATTCTGAAAGAAAGATGTTATGGCATTGCTACCACTATGCTTACCAAAAATGAATGAGGGCTGCTTTGTGCCAATCATTTCTGGTCGCAAAATTTGATATGAGTTTAGATTCTTTAGTAGAGAATTAGTGTGAATGCCCGACTCGTGGCACATAACCATCGTTCCTGATATGGGTTTAGACAAAGCATTTTGTCTCCCAGAAGCTTGCTCTACCAAAGCACACAACGAGCAAAAGTGTTCAGTCTGATAAGCCAACTCATATCCCATACTAATTTTCAACGCCATAATAAGCTCTTCAAGTGAGGTGTTTCCTGCCCTTTCGCCCAACCCATTGACCGTGACACTTACCGCATTTGCTCCCGATGCTACTGCTGCCAAAGCGTTGGCTGTGGCCATTCCCAAATCATTGTGTCCATGAAATTCCAGTATTGTATCAGGAAAATCAACAGCCAGTTCTTCAAAAAGTCTTGATACTGTGAACGGGTTCATAATACCTACCGTATCAGCAATGCGCACTCGTTTTACTCCTTTCTCAACTCCTTCTGAAATAAACTCTTGCAAGAAAGCTTGATTTGCTCGTGAGGCATCTTGCGCTCCAATGCTTACTAACTCAAAACGTTCTTTGGCATAACCTACCACTTGGCGCATTGTATCTATTACCCATTTCCTATTTTTACCAAGCGAATTCAAATGAATTTCCGAAACAGGCAGCGAAATATGTACTCTGTCGCATTTGGCTTTGGCTGCACAATCTATATCTTGTTTGTTTGCCCTACACCATCCCAATGACCTAAACTGAAATCCAGCGGTGCAGATTATGCGCGCATCGGTTGTCTCATTTTCCGACATAGCAGGCATTCCTATCTCTACCTCAGGAATACCAACCTTATCAAGCATTTGGGCTATTTTAAGTTTTTCGTGAAGTGAAAATACTACCCCAGGAGCTTGTTCACCATCCCGAAGGGTAGTATCAATGATATGTAAAGATATGGGCTTCATTCAGATATCAAGTATTTTTCGCAAGCTTCTCCTTCTTCAAGCGCATCCAATATTTCATCAATCGCATCCTCTGTTTCAACTCCACCATACCAATAGTTGTTGGGATGAATTACAATAACAGGCCCTTGTGAGCATACATTCAAGCATCCCGTAGTAGACACAGCCACGTCCAATCCTCTGTCTGAGGTTTCTTCCATAATATATTGCAACAAGTTGGGCGCACCTTTTTTGTTGCAAGCACCTTGAGCATCTCCGGCCATACGGAAAGAGTTGCAAACTAAAATGTGATAAGCAGGTTTTTTCATCGTTACATTTATTTATAAGATTATTATCATTGTGATTAATTGTTTCAAACTAAGCACATCCCGTCGCATTACCTTTACAGCCCGACCCACATTTGAATTCATTGGGTTTGGCTATTGTTTTTATAGGCTTGTGATTGTAAATTCCTTCTAAACCCTCATCTATCATCCCCGTCATTTCAACTACAGCTGTACCACAATTGGTAATGATACTTTTAGGATTCTCTCCTACACCGCTCACCAACAATGCCCGGCAATCTTTAATTGTCTTCGCAACATCCAGCCACCTCTGATCGCCTGTGCCCGGTTTTGGCAATGCTCTCATTTCTACATACTGAAAGCCTTTGGGGGTTTGCTGATAAATATATAAATGCATTGCTTCACCCAAATGTAGATTCACCAAATGCCCTTCATTGGTAGCTACTGCCACATAAGGTTTCTCAGCCAAATCGCCTTCTGTCATCGTCATTACTTTCTGCAATATGTGATACGACTCCGAAAGATCTTGCCCCAACATACCCGCAGCATCAGCACGACATCGAGCGCAATGCGTCATCATCGGCAAATAATCTTTTGCATACTCGCGCACACGCATAATCATTACTGGCGTAGGTTTCTCAATATCTTCAAACGGTGTGTCGGCGGTTGGAATCAGTGGGATACAATTCATTATATCAGCCCCAAGTTCTTTGCAGACCTTGGCTACTTCGGGGATGTGAAAATCGTTGACCCCAGGAATAATAATTGAATTTATTTTTACTACAATCCCACGCGCTTTCAGCAGAGGGATACATCGCAACTGACGTTCGAGCAGTAAAGCGGCTCCAGCCACGCCACGATATACTTTTTTATTGAAACGAACCCATCGATAAATTCCTGCTGATATTTCAGGATTGACTGCATTTATGGTTAAAGTTACGTGAGATACCCGCAACGCGGCAATTTCATCTATATAAGGCTCCAAGTCCAAACCGTTTGTCGATAAGCAAAATATCTTTTCTGGAAATTCCTTACTCACTTCACGCAAAGTCTGCATCGTCTCTTCCGGATTGGCAAATGGGTCGCCTGGGCCAGCAATGCCAATTACAGAAATATTATCTATTGATGCAGAAAGTTCTTTCAAATAGAATACAGCTTTTTGTGGACTAAGTACTCCCGAGGTAACACCCGGACGACTTTCGTTAACACAGTCGTATTTACGATTGCAGTAATTGCATTGAATATTGCATTTAGGAGCCACAGGAAGGTGAACTCTTGCGTATTTACCTTTCGCATCTTCATTGAAACAAGGATGCGTATTAATATCTTTTGAAGTAATTAACTTAGCCATAATATTTCGTATTACATATATTTATACCCCACAGGCGAATGTTCCTGCTTATAATCTAACAACGCATTTACAATCAAGTCGAAAAGATGTTGTGTGCCTTCATAACACAAGTGTTTAATTCTTGGGCCTCCTACTCTATCGTGAACTGGAAAACCTACTCGCACAATTGGAATCTGCAATTCACGAGCAATGTAATATCCTTTGCTATGCCCAATCACAATATCTGGGTGCAACTCTTTAGCTACTTCACGAATGGTTTCAAAATCGGCTCCCGACAAAAACAAGGTATTAGAAAAAGCCTCCGAGTTTCGTTTTATTAATTCACTTTTCATCAAACCACTTTCGCCACCCGATGCCACAATAACGGGTTCAACACCTATTTCAGAAAGAAATAAACACAGTCCAATCACGAAGTCCTCTTCACCATACACAATTGCTTTTTTTCCAAAGACATACTTATGTCCATCAATATAAGCATCTACCAACCTACCTCTTTGAAGTGTATATTTATCAGGAATTGCTATGCCCGAAACGGTAGAAAGTATGTTCATAAATTCATCTGTTGCTTCAATGCCAATAGGCATAGCCAACTGATAGTTTTTTATATATCTATTTTTCTGAAGCCATTCACCAGCACTTACTACTGACGATTTATTTAAAATACGTTCGGCAATAGCACCTTTATTTAGCACCGTTCCAAATTCAATCGTAGCCGTTGCTTGTCCTGTTTTTCTCAAATCATCAACAGAAGTTCCACCTTCTGGAATTAAATGATAATCTTTCCAGCAAGGGTTATCCATTGAGGTAGAATAATCAGGAAAAAGCGTATAATTTATATCAAAATCGTTTGCAACTTCTTTGATAAGACGTATATCCGCCGGAGAGATGAAGCCAGTAAACAGGTTCACCCTTTTCTCGTGTTCCCCCTCAGCGGCAAGTGTTTTAATAGTAGAAAGCACTGCCTCGTGAAATCCATCCATATGAGTGCCACAGTAGCTGGGTGTGGAAGCGTGAATGAAAATTGGCATTACATCTTCTTCTCCACGCAAATCCTTATATTCTGCAATTAAGGATGGAATATCTTCACCTATTGTTTCGGATAGACAAGTAGAAGCAATGCCCATCACAGCAGGTGCATATTGTTTGCGAATATTGTCGATGCCTTGAATAAAATTACGATTGCCTCCATATATCGTCGTCTCCTCACTAAAATTAGAAGAGGCTATATCCATTGGTTCCTTGTAGTGACTAATGAGATAGCGACGAATGTATGTAGCACATCCTTGCGAGCCGTGTATCATAGGAATACAACCTTCAATACCTTTAAACACCATAGAAGCTCCAAGTGGAGAACATAGCTTACAGGCGTTTCTCGATGCCGAGTAGGATTTCTTTTCGATTGTTGTTGTTTCACTTTTTTGCATACCTATTGTAGTTTCTATAATTAATGCAATACCATTATCGTGCCAAAAATCATTTCCAAAAGACTATAAGAAGATATAACACTATATATCAACACTTTAAAAAAGAATATTTTTCTTTTTATTTCTATACGTAATTACTTTTATGTTGCATCCCAGCAAGAATCTTACATAAATGTAAGATTATCACTTCACAAATTTCCAAACAGGACTCATACAGGTTGCATATACTTCTTGAGCAAACTTCAACATACCCTCGTATCCAGCCAATGGTTCTTTTCGCTCGTGATTGTGGTCGCAAAAGCCCAACCCTATTTTGTAAGCGATAGGACGCTCTTTTACACCACCAATAAAAAGGTCGGCTTGTGTCTCTTTTACAAAGGCAGAAAGTTCCACAGGGTTTGCGTCATCAACAATAATTGTATCATCATCGCACAATTGCTGAATCAGTTTGTAGTCGTCTTTGTCACCAGTTTGCGAACCAACAACTACTGTTTTCACTCCAATCAATCTTAGAGCTTTCACCAATGATATAGCTTTGAATGCACCTCCTACATAGATAGCAGCACGTTTGCCAGTCAGTGCGTTTTTATAATGGGCAAGTGCCGGAATTAGTTTATCAAGCTCGTCACGAACTAAGTTGCGAGCATTCTCGAGTAGCTCGTCACTTTTAAAAAACCGAGCTACATCATAGAGAGCATCACTCATATCTTCGATTCCGAAATAAGACACACGCATAAAAGGTACTCCATATTTTTCTTTCATATCCTTCGCCAAATAGGTCATCGAACCCGAACATTGCACCACATTGAGCGAAGCCTTATGCGCATTGCGTATGTCATCTACCCTGCCATCGCCTGTAATTGTAGCATTTACATAAATACCCATTTTGCGGTAATATTCGAGCAGAATCCAAAGTTCGCCAGCTAAGTTAAAATCGCCCAATATATTGATTGAATATTTAGGTACAGGTTTATCGAGCGTTCCCACCAATTTAGATAACGCTTCACACGCCACTTTATAACCATCTTTTTTGGATCCCTGAAAACCTGGTGCTTGAACTGGTATAATGGGGATTTCTTTTTCTTTCTCCACCTGAGAGCAAAGCGACTCCACATCATCGCCAATCACGCCTACGATGCAGGTGGTATACACAAACGCCGCTTTGGGATGATGTTTTTCAATTAGTTCGTCCAATGCTTTACGTAATTTTTCGATACCGCCAAATACAATATCTTTTTCGCGCAAATCGGTAGAGAAACTCAACCTGTGCAATTCGGGGCCCGACGAAAGCGAACCGCGAATATCCCAAGTATAGGCAGCGCACCCAATAGGCCCGTGTATAATGTGAAGTGCATCGGCAATAGGATAAAGCACCACACGCGACCCACAGAACACGCAAGCACGCTGACTCACTGAACCAGCCAAACTCACTTTACCACAATCTATCTCTTGTACATTTTCGCCTACGCGAGCTATTTGCTTTTTTCTTTCCTCTAATATATTGCTCATACTATTTTGTATTAAAATGCTGTAAAAACACTGTTTCTAACAACTATTCATAGTCAACACGTTGGTTGTCAACAGTCAGCACATTGGTTGTTAATGGTTGAGGTGATGCTTGTTAATAGTTATTTGGGAGTTTTTTACCGTGTTCTATCACCCAAAGCATCAAGATGCTACACAGCAAGTTGTAGCAAATGAACAGAGGGGCACACCCTATCTTTAATAAGGTTGCACCCACTCTTCCATAGCACACTAAAACTACATCTGGAACTCTACTTTTTCTTCAGGACAAGTAGCATCCTGATATTCCATCAAAGCATTTAGTATTTGTATTGCAATATTGGTAGCACCTACATAGCAAGTTTTAGGAAAATAATTGTGTCCTGCTCTATCGGCAATAGGGAAACCAAAACGAATAAAAGGCGTATTCTCATCGCGTGCGATATATTTACCGTAAGTATTCCCAATTATTAAGTCCACTCCTTCTTGCTTAATCCATTGATGTAATAGAAACATATCGGCAGCAGGACCACTTTTATATTTCGCCTCGGGAATGTCTTTTAACAATGTAGACATACGTTCATCAAAGGTTTTCCCAGGTGTGCCTGTCACAATATATACAGGGCGCATATCCAATGAAATCAAAAACTCAGTAAGTGGAATCAACGTGTCGGGATCACCAAAAAGAGCCACACGCTTACCATAAAAATATTTTTGGTTATCGGCAATAATATCTATCAATCGAGCACGCTCCTCAGTTATAGAATCGGGAATAGGTACATTGGCGTGACGACTCAATGACATCACAAAGCGATCAGTCGCTTTTAGCCCTATTGGAATATCATCCACCTCAAACTTTACCCGACATTTATTTTCGAGTTTGATACAAGCGTCTTGAGTACAATATTCACCCAACCCAATGGTAAACTTGCTATCACCCGTGGCTATCATATCTTTTTGTGTTGTTCCTCCCTTAGGATACATTGTATACTTTCCATTCAAACCTGTGTCGAGCACATCAGTCATATCGGGAAACAAGATGATGCGTGCTTCCATCTCTTTAGCAACGCGTTTTATCTCGCGCATATCCGAAGGTTCCATCCACCCAGCAGCAATATTTACTACATTTTTCTTTTTAGGTGTAGCAGTCGAGAAGAATTTCACAAAAGCGGCAAGTTGATTAGAGTAACCAGTAACGTGACTGCCCACATAAGAGGGAGTGTTACAATAAATCACTTTCTTTCCTTCAGGAATTTTTCCGTCTTCGCTTGCTTTAGATACAATCTGAGTGAGGTCATCACCTATTGTTTCGGAAAGACAAGTAGTATGAACCGCAATCACATCGGGGTTGTATACCGTAAAAATGGTATCGATAGCTTGTACAAGATTTGCTGACCCTCCAAACACAGAAGAACCTTCTGAAAATGAAGAGGTAGAAGCCATTACAGGTTCTTTAAAATGACGTGTCAAAGCACTTCTGTGATAAGCACAACAACCTTGAGATCCGTGGCTATGAGGCAAGCATCCGTGCAATCCAAACGCCGCATACATAGCTCCTATCGGTTGGCAAGTTTTTGCCGGATTGATGGTCAAGGCTTTCCTGTCAATCTCATTTGGCGTAGTATGTTTTAGTAGCATAATAATTCATTTTTTAGTGAATAGATTAATAAGCGTAGGTTGCTTCTACCAACTCTTCCATTTCCCACGGAGCTTTCATCTCTTTCCAGATGGTGCAACAAGCTATTTGCTCAATGTCTTTGTAGAAATTGATAGCGCCTTCAAAAGCTGCATAAGGGCCACCATAATCGTAGTTATGAAGCTGTTTCAAAGGCACACCCATCTTTTGTACACAGAATTTTTCTTTGATACCAGCACAAAACACATCGGGCTTATACATTTCGATAAGTTTTTCCATTTCATAATGGCTCAAATCATCAATAACCAACGTACCTTTTTGCATTTCGGCCATCAAGCCTTCGTAGCCATTAAACTCAAGCCCTTCAGCTTCGAGTGCTTTCAATTCTTCTTCAGTCTTACGAGGACGATAACGTGTTTCATCCTTTTCTACCGTAATCTGCTCTATATTTCTACTATCAGCATCAATTACAATACTTGGAATAACACTTCTTCCTTCATAGTCATCTCTATGTCCAAATTCATACCCGGCAGCAAGTGTAACCATTCCCAGTTCATTAAACAACTCCTGATAATGATGAGCACGTGAACCACCCACAAATAGCATCGCTGTTTTACCTTTGGTTTTTAGTTTTGCTTTGTCGGCAGCTTCGGTCACCGCTTTCATTTCCTCTTCAATCACTGTTTCGATGCGGTCTATCAATTCTTGATCGCCAAAATATTTTCCGACCTTGCGAAGTGTTTTTGCAGTAGCCTCAGCACCAATGAAGTTGGCTTTCATCCAAGGAATACCAAAAGATGTTTCGAGCATTTCTGCCACGTAGTTGATTGAACGATGACACATCACCAAGTTGAGATCGGCTGTATGAGCTGTTTGAAACTGATCGAGCGAAGAATTACCTGAAAAGGTAGCCACTAATTCTATTCCACATTTATCAAGCAATGTTTCGATAGCAAAAGCATCACCTCCAATATTGTATTCACCAAGTACATTAATTCGATACTTGTATTTACCAACGACCGTATCATCCCTACCAATCAGATGTTTCATCAATTGATTGTTAGCAATATGGTGCCCCGCTGATTGTGACACACCTCGATAACCCTCACACGAGAAGCCAAAGATATTAATATCGCCACCAAGTTCTTCCATCATATGACGAGCTACACGATGAACATCATCACCAATAAGCCCTACTGGACAAGTTGAAAAAATAGCGATTGCCCGTGGGTGAAACAACTCATAAGCTTCACGAATAGCTTGTTTCAGCTTTTCTTCTCCACCAAACACGATATTTGAATCTTGCATATCGGTAGAAAAAGCATAAGGGATAAAGTTTGTATCATAACTATCAACTCGGGTTTGATTGCGGCGAGTAAGCCACGAGTAAAACGCACATCCAATTGGCCCGTGAGTAATGTTTACGATGTCGCGAGTAGGACCAAGCACCACCCCTTTACAACCAGCATAAGTACAGCCACGTTGTGTGATAATACCCGGTATGGTTCTCACATTGGCCTGTATCTCAGGAGTGTTTTCAGGCTCATTATAGACGATTGCCTTACTGCGTTTCTTCCCTACTTTTTTGGGATAGATTTCCAGAACCTCTTCTTTAAAAGAGGCAAGTGGGGTTATTTTGTCTTTTTCCATAAGATACAAATTTTAGTCGAGTGTTTTATCACCTGCTTCTCCAGTTCTGATTTGAACTGAATCCACCGTATTTATCACAAATATCTTTCCATCTCCACTCGAACCTGTTTGATTGGTTTTCATAATGGTTTCGATAGCCAAATCTTTTTTATCATCGCTCACCACAAGGGTTATCATACGTTTCGATTTCAACCGTGGCATTTCAGATATTAAGTCGCGCAAAGCAGGGTCATACTTATCTGCTTTCTCAAAATCGCCATGTCCGTGCCCACGCCCCAATACAGGCATTGCTGTAAACGAAGGTAACCCAGCTTCTTGAAGAGCGATTTTCGTTTCTTGCATCTTGGCAATGCGGAGAATTGCTAATATTAACTTCATAGATTTCCTCCTTTTAATTATTTTTCTACTCTACCCGAAGATATTGTATAGGTTTCCTCTACTGGAGTAACAAATATTTTTCCATCACCAAATTGTCCATCCGCACCCGAACGAGCCGCTTCAATAATTGTCTCTATCACGTAGCTTTTATCAGCTTCAGGAATCACAATCATCAATAGGTCTTTGGGTAGTTCGTCATAAGTCACATTTCCCACTTTCAATCCTCGTTGTCGTCCTCTACCAAACACCGATAATTTAGTAACGGCAGGAAAGCCTGCATTAAACAAAGCCGCCATTACAACTGGTGATTTTTCGGGTCTTACTATAGCTCTCAATAAATACATAATGTGTTCTCCTTTATTTTAATTAGTTCATAATACCGAAGCTTACCAACAAATCTTCCAATTCGTTCATAGGAAGAGGAGTTGGGATAACAAACATTTCGTTATCGTTAATTTTCTTAGCCAGCGCACGATATTCATTGGCTTGATTATGTTCGGGCGCATAATCTATCACTGTTTTGCGATTAATCTCAGCGTGTTGAACCATATTATCGCGTGGCACAAAATGAATCATTTGGGTTCCCAGTTTTTTGGCAAATTCTTGTATCATATTGGCTTCGTTGTCTACCTTGCGTGAGTTGCAAATAAGACCACCTAAACGAACAGTTCCCACTTTTCCAAATTTAGATATAGATTTGCAGATATTGTTAGCAGCATACATCGCCATCATCTCACCCGAACATACGATGTAAACCTCCTGTGCTTTACCATCGCGAATAGGCATTGCAAATCCACCACAAACAACATCACCAAGTACATCATAGAATACATAGTCAAGATGCTTATCATCATCATAAGCCCCCAACTGTTCGAGCAAGTTGATTGAAGTAATAATACCACGACCTGCACAACCAACTCCAGGCTCGGGTCCACCCGATTCTACACAGCTTGTGTTGCTAAATCCAGTTTTCATCACGTCATCCAAGTCTACATCTTCACCTTCATCTCTCAAGGTATCTAATACGGTTTTCTGAGCCAATCCGTGCAATAACAAACGAGTTGAGTCAGCTTTAGGATCACAACCTACTACCATTACTTTTTTTCCCATTTCGGCCAATCCAGCCACCGTGTTTTGTGTAGTTGTACTTTTACCAATACCACCTTTTCCATAAATAGCAATCTTTCTCATAATACCTAATTTTTAATATTACTAATCAATACTGTTTTGAAAACTCAAAAGATTAATTCTTTATTTTACTATATGAAAAAAGCGTGCCAAAATTATAATTTCATTTAAACAAAGCACTAAAACAATATATAAAACACTAAAATACAACTAATTAAAAATTTAACTTTTTAATTATGGTTTATCAGAAAATAAAAAAGTATCCTACATTTAGCGTAAGATACTTTCAAAAAAACTACATTAATGTAACTTTTCAACTGTTCATTTTTTCAATTCTGCAACATCATTTGTAGCTAATGGAGAAGAATAGCCATATTTATCCCAAATATCTTTAGTAGCAGGCGACAGCACATAGTCCATAAATTTTTTTGCTTCACTATTGGCTGCCGTTTGTTTTATTAAAATACAAGCCTGCTCTACTGGCGTATATAGCGACTGATCGATGATATGATATTGCCCTTTACCAATCATATCGGGCGACAAAGCCAACGATAAAGCAACAAAACCAATCTCCGCATTTCCTGTAAATGCAAATTGTGCAGCTTGCGATATATTGTCAGCAAATACAATTTTAGGTTTTAATGCATCATATAGGTGTTGGGTTTTCAGTAGCTCTACCGAACGATCTCCATAAGGAGCTGTTTCGGGTTTGGCTATCGATATTTTTTTTATCGATGGATCAGATAATATTGCAATTCCTTTATTAACATCAAGCGTAGTGCTATATAGAGCAAGTTTACCAAATGCGTATGTTTTCATATTGCCATAAGTCACCCCTTTCTCTTTCAACTTCAAGGGAAAATTGTTGTCGGCTGCCATAAAGAAATCAAAAGAAGCACCATTTAAGATTTGTTGTACCAAGTTTCCCGAACTGCCAAAAGTCAAATTCACTTTACTACCAGGATGCTCTTTTTGATATTCATTTTTAATCTCTTCGAGCACATAACGCAAGTTAGCCGCAGCAGCCACATTCACTTTTTGAGCACACAAGGTAGATACTACTACCAAAACTAAACTAATAGATAAAATAATTCTTTTCATAACATTCATTTCTTTATATTCATTTTATACCTACTGATTATCCCTTTTTGCTTAACAACGACACGACCACCGAAGGTTTAAGCGACATACTTACATAAGCCCATTGTGCAGTTCGAGTATCTTTACCTGCAATGCCTTTGATGATTCTCACATTCTCATTGACGAAATATACACTATAACCTGCTTCAAAAGACAACCAAGTATAAGATTTGTGTTTCACTTTAAAATCGATTTCACTACCGAGTTTCTTACCATTCAAATTGGATACTTGTACAGCCGTTTTAAAGATATGAAAATTTCCCTCCAGTGAAGTTTTCTTCTTATTAAAATCAAACAGTACACCACCATAAAAATCTTGCAAACCTCTGTTACCTGTAGAGTTCCAATAATCCATCGAACCATTAAAGTCGTGATTTCCTCTAAACAAGTGAATAAATCCTTTTTGTACACCGTTACTTGGATTTTTATCACCCGAAATATATTCGTAACCGGCAGCCAACGAGAACATCGGAGTAATTTGATATGAGGCATTGGCTACTAAATAATAGCTCTTCAATTTATCTAAATTTCCTTTATACACCGTTTTACCACATTGATAATATCCCTCGAGAAATAACTCCAAACCAAATGATTGTGGTTTATATTTTAATGTTCCCCCCATCGTAAACTGATTGTAATGTTCGTGTTTTTTATAATTGGATTTACCCAAACAAGAAATAGTGTCTTGCTTTGACAATGCAACCCCAATAGCAGTAACTGTCACCTCTTTAGACAACTTTTTGGACAACCACAACAGCTCCATAAAACGATACTTCATTGTGGGGTCGTAATAGGTTTCTTTTGAAATGGCAGAGTTATTTGAATAAGAGAAACCCACATCTACCAAAAAATCATCATTCAAGTTGTATTTCACCATTGCAATATCAAAAGCATTCCCTGTGTTACTCCAGTTTGCCGGACTAAACAACTTACGATTATCGTATTTAAGTGGTTGCCTACCCACTTTTGCAACAAGCCCTGGAAGCATCAATATCTCTCCCCACGCTTCATATACACCTATTGATGGATTGTCGGCATTGTGAGCACCTTCACCCCAAGTTCTTGCATCTTGCAGTGTCACTTGCATTTTTAATAAACTATTAGAAAACATTGCGCCCAAACGAGTGCGTTGCTGTACAAAAAATCCTCCCTCATCATCGGTAGTCAAAGGTAGTCCATAACCATCTCTGTATTCTGCACGTGGGCGTATTTCACCAAATATCGTAAGATTTTGTGCTTGTGTCACTCCTGCCAGCATCAATGTTAATCCTAAAAACAATCCCCTTTTCATCCTTTTAACTAATACACTTTTTTTCATAATAATACCTTTTAAATTTATAGTTAGAAAAATTGTCGTTATATCTTATTTAGATAACGCTTATCAGCATTCATACATCCACTTTTCTTGGGATGCACTATTATCCAATAATTGTTTTTAATATCGTTTTGCGTGCGTTTCGTTATATGATATAGAGATAACGGTTATTAAAAAAATTAGAGCATACACGTATTCATATCCTCGTTCAACGATTGAAGATTTCTTTGAAAAAGGCGAAGCTTTTGTTCAAACAATTTCATCATATTTAAACCATATGGACTTATAAAGCAACCTCCTCCTCCAGCACCGCCTTTTTGTCTTATCACAATGGGTATAGGTGATATTTTATTAAGCTGATCAATCAGATTCCAAGCTTGTTGATAGGACATACCTTTGCGTTTTGCAGCAGCATTTATCGACCCTTCATCAACAATAAGCTTTAATAACTGATACTGTGACATCCCCAAAAAAATCTCTTCACCTTTGTAGATTGCAATAGCTCCATTTATTTGAAAAGTACGATCCATAATATTACTATTTCAACAAACATATTACCAAAACTATGCCACAAATATAATTTGCTAATAATCAATAAATTAAGAAAAAATACTATATTATTATTATACAATAAAGTAGTATTTTCATCAACTTTCTACATTTTTGTAACATTACAAAAAGATTATAAAAACAAATAATAATAATCTATTTCAATTAATTTTAAAAATAATACCTACATTTAGGTATAAAAAAAGCTTTTTTTGCATACTTTTGCCAAACAACACCTCAAGTAATAACAAAAAGATTGTTTAATTATGGGAAAACTATGCGTTAATCAACTCAAGGAGGAGTGCGAAGTCAAAAAAGACTTAAATTTATTGTTAAGGATAAGCGATGAACTTAGCAAGATAGAAATGAATCTCGACGAAGTCATCAAGCTATTGCAAGAGCAATTAAAAGCAGATACGATTATGATTTCGGTGTTAAATCGCAAAAAAGAGATTATATATGTTGAAGGTTCATATGGTATGGAAAACAAGGATCTTTCTAACATCACTTACAAACCAGGCGAGGGAGTGATAGGCAATGTAATCCAAACTGGCAATATGGTAGTAGTTCCTTGCATTTCAGAATGCAAAGGCTTTATCAACAAAATTGGACTACCCTACAAAATAAACAATCTCGATGTATCGTTCCTATGTATTCCACTCAAAGAAAAAGAAGAGATTATTGGTGCGCTAAGCATACATAAAGTGTATCACGGGCAACCAAATTTTAACGACAACATACAACTACTCACTATTGTAGGATCAATGTTGGCGCGCGCAGTACGCCGCAGACAAAAGAATCACGAAGCTTTGGATGAGTTGCGAAAAGAAAATAGTTTGCTTAAGCAGGCCATTACCGAGAGGATATTTAAAGGTATTGTAGGCAACTCGAGCAAGCTTAATGAGGTTTTCTCACTTATTCAGAGTGTTGCTCCTACTCAAACCACCGTATTGATTCGAGGTGAAAGCGGTGTAGGAAAAGAGTTGATTGCTGATGCTATACATTATAATAGCAAACGTAGCAAAAAACCTTTTATTAAAGTGAATTGTGCCGCACTACCCGATAATCTTATAGAGAGTGAGTTGTTTGGATATGAAAAAGGAGCTTTTACAGGTGCCAACACACAACGAATTGGTAGGTTTGAGGCAGCTGATGGAGGTACCATCTTCTTAGATGAATTTGGAGATATACCAATGTCTACGCAAGTAAAGCTGCTACGTGTATTGCAAGAGCGGCAAATAGAGCGCATTGGTGGAAACAAATCAATCAAGGTAGATGTGCGCATCATTTGTGCCACCAACAAAGATTTGGAAAAAATGATTACTGAAAACACTTTTCGAGAAGACTTGTATTACCGCATCAACGTTTTTCCTATCTACACCCCTCCGCTACGCGACAGATTGCACGATATACCCACACTCGTGAATTATTTTATTGACAAGTTTAACAAACAAAACAGTCGCCACGTAAAACGGATTACCGCTTCCGCCATCGACTCATTGATGGTGTATCATTGGCCTGGCAATATACGCGAACTTGAAAATTGCATAGAACGCTGCTGCATACTTGCTACCGATGATGTGATTCACTCTTACAACCTGCCTCCAACTATTCAAAACGCGTTATCAAGCAAAACCGAACATCAAGGTACACTTGAAATTATATTGGAAAAATTGGAAAAACAAATCATTCACGACACGCTTATCAGCACCAAGGGAAATCTTACCAAAGCTGCTACTGTGCTGGGCATCACCGAAAGAATGATGGGATTGCGCATTAAAAAATACGAAATAGACCCGAAGCGTTTTAAGACTTCGGGAAATCAGAATACAGATAATTAAATCTTAACGTTTATCATTATGGCACTACAAGTAGAAACCCACTCAGAAAAATTTGTGAATTGCGATTTTACAGACGTATATCATTGTACACGATTGTGCGAAATGGTCAATGCTTATATTTCAGACCCAAAAGGTGGAGGTGACCCACTCCCCGATAGAAAAAAGCTTTACCTGCTCGATGGGTTGGAAACCCATCCCAATGCAATTGTACTTTTCGACTTGCAAGGTGAAGAGGTGATTGGTTACACAGTTGCTTTTATGAATTTCTCTACCTTCAAAGCTGCGCCTTGTATGAATATACACGACTTTTTTATAGAAAAGAAGTATAGAGGAAAGAAAGAGGGAAGAAAAATGCTCCAGAAGCTCATTGAAATAGCTACCGAAAATAAGTGTAAGAAAATGACGCTTGAGGTTCGTAAAGACAATGATGTGGCACAGGTTCTCTATTTTTCGGAAGGCTTCTCGCCTACTACACCCGAAATGTATTTTTGGACAAAAGACTTATAGCGTTTTTTTATTATTATTTTCTAACCTACAATTTACAGTCAATATGGAATATTTTAGTTGGGAAAACCAGCGTGACCTATTATTTAAAGATGGTATTGGGTATCTTAAAACGCTTGAGAAGCATCTCATCAAGCCCAGTCGTTTCGATAATAAGCTGCTTTTCAATATGGCAGTTATGAGTTACGAGAAAATGTTTTCGGCTCTATTAGCTCATTTTGAAACTGAAGCCACACACCACACACCACTTGCTATGTACAAGGAGGCCTCAAACATAGACCTTACTCTTAATGAAGGTATCAAAGAAACAGCTCGTTTTATTCAAAGTTTTGAGTCTATCTGCACCTTCGATGACAAAGGATACACTACTCCAAATAATGAAGAGTTAGTGAAAATCATCAACGGATTGATTGATATTCGCAAACATATAGAAGCGATTTTCTCTGATATACCTTAAAAAAATAAAAGACAGTTTCATCATTAAAAAAGGAGAGAAAAGATGGGTAAAGACCTCTTTTCTCTCCTTTATTCTTACCAATCAAAGTTTGATATTAAGATTACTAATAATCAAAAAATCAGATGTTCACAATCATCGAATCAAATATCAACACTCATCACATCAGACGTTAACATTCTGTATTCACTTGATTGGGCCGTCCCAAGTATGTGTTTTAGTACATTTCAATTCTGTCACCAAGTTGCCCACTTGAACACGGAAATCTCCCTCTTCCAAAGTCCATTTTCCATCTGCATTTACAAATGCCAAGTCGGAAGCTTTAACAGTAAGCATCACTACTTTTTCTTCGCCCGGAGCCAGTTCCACCTTATCGAACGCACGCAATCGACGCACATCGGGCGTAATGGTAGCTATCAAGTCGGAGGCAAAAAGCAATACGCTCTCTTTACCAATTCGGCTGCCTGTATTTTTCACTTTTACGGTAAATTGCAACTCATCTTTTCTATCAAAAAGAGTTTTATCGACCGTCAAATCGGTGTATGCAAATGTGGTGTAACTAAGTCCGTATCCAAAAGGATATTGAATTTCAGTCTGCGCATTGTAATCATATACTCCCTCCATCGTACCTGTACTTTCGGATGGTTTGTGGTCGTAAGTAATCAGGGCATTCGGATATTTGGGATATGTATATGGAAGCTTGCCACTTGGGTTTACATCGCCAAATAAAATATCAGCCAACGCATCTCCACCATAATTGCCAGGTAGATAGGTATGCACCACCGCTTTCACTTTCGATTCAATTTTAGAAATTACACGTGGGCGGCCTTCATTCAAAATCAAAATCACAGGTTTTCCTGTTTTTGCCAATTCCGAAACAAGCAATTGTTGATTGTCGGATAGATACAAATCGTTCAAGTTGCCCGGAGTTTCACAATAAGAGTTTTCGCCCACACAAGCAAGAATATAGTCAACACCCGCAGCGGCTTTCACTGCTTTATCGATGCCTGTTGCAAAATCATCGCCATACCATCCATCAAAATCGTACGAAACACCTTCGCTATACACCACCTTGTCGGCACCAATTTTATTTTGAACAGCTTCGAGAATCGTGTTGTAATCTTTGGCAAACTCATCGGCTATATTGCCTTGCCACGAGTAAGACCAACCACCATTTAGCGTACGCATCGAGTTGGAATTGGGACCAGTGATCAAAACTTTTTTGCCTTTGGCAAGCGGAAGTATATCAGAATCGTTTTTCAACAAAGTAATGGCTTCTTGTGCCGAAGCAAGAGCAACTGCTGCGTGTTGCTCATCGGCAAACTGAGGATAATCTTTATAGCTCCAATATGGTTTGTCAAACAAGTTTAAGCGAAACTTCATACGCAATATTCTACGCACTGCATCATCAATACGTTCCATTTTCACACGCTTTTCTTGCACCAATTCTTTCAGTAAAATGCAAAATTCCCATTCATAAGGCACCATCGACATATCCACCCCTGCATTGATAGAGAGTTCTATCGCTTCTTTTTTGGTAGGCACAATCTTGTCGCGTGTGTAAATATTGTTTATATCATTCCAGTCGGTCACAACTACTCCATCCCAGTTCAAATCATCTTTTAGCCAGCCTTGAATGTATTTTGCACTGGCGTGAAATGCTTCTCCATCGTTGACCGCCGAATTTATCATTACCGAAAGCGCACCGGCACGAATGGCAGCCACAAATGGAACAAAATGTCTTTCGCGCATTTCGCGTTCTGTTATCATCGAGGGGGTACGGTCTTTGCCCGAAACAGGCGCACCATAGCCCATGTAGTGTTTCAAGCAAGCTGCCACGTAATTTTCGCCAATGTCATTGGGATTGCTACCTTGATAGCCTTCTACACAAGCCACCCCCATCTCGGTGTTGAGAAACACATCCTCGCCATAGGTTTCCCAAATGCGCGACCACGTTTGATTGCGTCCCATATCCAATACGGGAGAGAAGTTCCACGGCACATTGGATGCTTTGGTTTCGTAAGCACACACCTCAGCTCCTCGACGCACCAAATCCCGATTGAAGGTTGCCCCCATCGCTATTTCTTGTGGAAAGAGCGTGCCACCGGCCGTATAAGTAGTGCCGTGTATCTCGTCTACACCATAAACCATAGGAATACCCGTAGCAGCAATAGCTCTTTTTTGTATGGTAGAAATAATATACTCCCACTCCTCGCAAGTCTGCGCTGTGTTAGCGGGAACATTCAATATCGAACCAACTTTGTAAATATCGATAATCGTATCGAGCATTGTTTCGTCGAATACAAAAGGAAGATCACATTTCAATCTGCGCTCACCTTTTCCTAATAAATCGATGGTAAGTTGTGTCATTTGCCCGATTTTTTCATCAAGCGTCATTTTAGAAAGAATCTTTTCTACATCCTTTTCAATCTGAGGATCACTCTGAATTGCTGGCTCTTTTTGGTTTGCATCGTTACAACCCAAAAACAAACAAGTTGCCAGCATTAGCATTGCCATTTTTGTTTTCATCCGTATCAATAAATCTAAGTTTAACAATTATTTGACTAAGATAGAGATAATCATTAACAGTTGAGCCATTTATAGCCTATTTTTTAGATATAAAGCACTGATTTACTGGCAAGCCCTATTCAGTTTGCTGGCAAAGCCTGTTCAGTCTATTGACAAGGCCTACCTACCACACTGGCAAGGCCTGCCTACCGTGAGCATTTATCATAATAATAAAAGCAGAAAACACACCGTTTGTCAACGTTGCATTTTCTGCTTCAGTTATATCTCCTGTTCTTGGTAAGTTGAGGAAATACATTGTCGTGTTTTTTCGTGTACCGTTTTGTGTTGCAACGGTAATTTTAAAAACAAATCACACCAGTTAATTGAATGTGTGTTTTCTTAAAATCAGAATTAGTAGAAATAGTAGTTTAATTTAGCTTTCAAAAGATTGTCAAACCAATCTTTTCTGTCGTTTTCCTTGTGTTTTCGTGTGTGTGGTTTTCAAGGTTTAGTATATATTGTTTACTTCCATTATAAATGGTATTCACTTCTATTTTAATGCCTTTTGCATTTTCCAGCTCTTCGGCAATGTTGTCCAACTTGAACGAAGCCAGCCCTTCTCCCAAAATAATCGACTCATCCTCGAAAGCATTGTGACGGAACTCCAAGTTGATATAGCCTTCCGCATCTACCAGCTCTTTATCCACATCATACACCATATTAATCATATGTCTTTTCGCCTCGTTGTTGGTGCTATAAAATTGAAATTCCAACGTAAGATACCCTTCCGATACCCATCCATACGTCATATTTATAGGGTCGGCACCAATGCTGTCGGCTGTAGCTTGAGTCAAAGGAATTATATCTTTGGTAAGTATATTCTGCAAATGAAACACCTCGGCATTGTAATCGTAGCTATCACTTTCGCTATTGTTTTTTTCTAAGTAGCGCATATAGGTAAATGTTCTCTGTCCCTCTTCTGCCTTGTAATTTTCTACCGCACTGCCTTCAACGGGATTAACCGTTTTTCCATTGTCCAAAACCAAATAAAAACTTGTAGGTTCGGCAGCATCTTTAAGGCGCACAGTAGAAATAGCCAAATAAGAGCCATTCAATCCCGATTCAGTCTCATCCATACAAGCTTGCAGCATAGGTATTAGCATAATTATCAAGCACATACCTATCCAATTAATTCTCTTCATAAGTTCGTGTATTTTAAAATGTTTGACGATTCATAGTATGTTGTTACGATGCTTAGAAAATACGGGGAAACAAGCTTTACTGCATCTTAAATTGTTAAAGAAACAAAAGCCCTATTTTATTGTTGTTCAGTAAGCAGTATTTATATAAGAAGTGTATTTATATTAGTAAACACGTGTCGAAGAGAATGGAAGAACAACAATTGGTGGAGCTATGCCGGCAAGGAAACAATCGTGCCCGCAAGGAGCTTTATGAGCAATTTGCAAGTAGAATGCTCAACATCTGCCTCCGCTATTCGGGAGACCGTGATACAGCACAAGACTTATTGCACGACGGATTTTTAAAAATATATCACTCATTCGATAAATTCACTTGGCGTGGTGAAGGTTCGCTCAGGGCTTGGATGGAGCGGGTTATGGTGAACATCGCATTGCAGTTTCTTCGCAAAAACGATGTGATGAACCAAAGCTCCGCACTCGAAGATTCGCCCGAGATAGCAGAAGAACCAAACCCCGAAGATATTGAACTGATTCCGCAAGCGGTGCTAATGCAGTTTATCGAAGAGCTTCCTTCTGGGTATCGAACGGTGTTCAACCTCTATACCTTTGAAGAGAAATCGCACAAAGAAATTGCAGAGTTTCTGAATATCAACGAGAAGTCATCGGCATCTCAACTATTCCGAGCAAAAAGCACATTGGCAAAAAGAATTAAAGAGTGGTTAAAGACAAACGACAAATGAAGATGAACAAGATAAATAACAAAGAGCCGTGGCTGAACAAGCTAAAAGAAAGAGTAGACAACTACTCGGAGCCTGCACCAGCTACTGGATGGGAACAATTGGAAAAAGAGTTGGGCTCATCGCCTGCTACGCCCATACTGTTTTTGAAACGCCATCGGTGGACTATGGCGGCTGCAGCAGCTCTACTCGCAGCAGTATCAGCTGTTGGACTTTACTTCTTACATTCGCCACACGTTCAAGACATCAACCAAGTGGTTTTGGAAATGATGGAGCAACAACCCAATGTGCTAAACCCCGTAGCGGAAATAGAAAAACCTACGCAAATAGCACAAGCGACTCCTATGCGCAAAGAGGAAACTTTCACCCAATTGAATAGAAATTCCATACAAAATAGATCAAGTAGTGATGCGGCTGCAATGGAGTGTACTTGTGTTGAAGATGATGAAAAAGAAGCAATAAAGTCACAATCCAGTGCAAGTAGCACATCTCCAAGCGACAATGAAGAAGTATCGAATGATACAAAAGAAAATATTGCGTCACAAACTACCGAGTCGACCTCTCGCACACAAACCACAAGAAAACCGTCGAGCAAGGATAAACTCCATTTACCTACCGAAAAGTCTTCATCTTCAAAAAAAGGCAGTTGGTCGATGGGAGCAAATGTGGGAAATGCAGGAAGTTTGGCAAGCAACAACGAAGTGGCATTTAGTGCTATTCCCTATCGAATCAGTATGGCAGTTTCTGAAGAAGGCATCTATGCCATTCCCGATAATTACACCATCATCTTTAATGAAGGAGTACCTTATATGTTATCGACCGATGAAATGATTCACGCAAAACATCACCAACCCGTTGCAGTAGGTTTTAGTGCGCGCAAAAATCTGAAAAAAGGCTTCTCAATAGAAACAGGATTGAATTTCACGCTTCTGTCTTCGGAT
Source organism: uncultured Bacteroides sp. (assembly GCA_947074275.1). Lineage (GTDB taxonomy): Bacteria > Bacteroidota > Bacteroidia > Bacteroidales > Bacteroidaceae > Bacteroides. The sequence continues at coordinate 6,277 of CAMTPA010000018.1, read as the reverse complement.
ATATCAATGGCAGGTAACATTGATAAAACACTAAAGCAAAAGCTTTACTATTTGGGCATTCCATTGAAAGCCAACTGGAACTTCTTAGATAAAAAGCACGTGACACTATATGTATCGGCAGGTGGACAAATAGAAAAATGCGTTTATGGCAAACTGGGTAGTGAGAAAGTAACTGTAAAGCCTGTCCAGTTTTCTATAATGGGAGGTGTAGGAGCACAATTCAATGTGACACATCGCTTGGGCATTTATGTAGAACCAGGTGTGGCTTACTTCTTCAACGATGATTCGGACGTGCAAACCATCCGCAAAGAACATCCTTTCAATTTTAATATGCAAGCTGGCGTTCGTTTCACTTATTAACCAAATCTCTGAAAAAATTTTATATAAAGATACAGGGATAGATACGTCACACAATTAGCTATTTTTACAATACAAAAAGAGCCCGGCAGCAATACCGGGCTCTATATTTAATAGACAAATGCTACTTGATTTAAACTAATGCGCTACCAATCAAGAACGTAGCAGCCAAGGCTACAATTGCATAAAGTTCGGGGAATACAGCAAGAATCAATGTATTGCTAAATACATTATGGCCTTGACCGATAGCCGCAATACCATTTGCACAAACTTGCCCTTGACGAATAGCAGAGAAAAGAGCTACAATACCCAATGCAATACCAGCACCCAATACAGCACACGCTTGAATAGCACTCATCTCAGGCTTCAACACATCAAAAATAGTTTGAAACATAAAGTATCCAGCAAAACCATAAAGTCCTTGTGTACCAGGAAGAGCCGTAAGCACAAGAAAATTACCAAATGCTCCATCATTTTTCTTCAATGCGCCAATCGCAGCGTTACCCGCAATTGTAACTCCAAAAGCACTACCAATACCAGACAAACCAACCATTACTGCAATGCCAATATAGGCAATAAACAAATTCAATTCCATAATTTCAATTTTATTTTTAGTTTATTTATTCGTTAATTATTATTTCTTGAAAGGCTTGTACTCCTTTCCACCGCCAGTGTAACCAGCATTCTTAAAAAATTCGACAAAAGTCAAACGCATTGGATGAACCATTGCACCCAATACATTCATAAAAATATTAATACCGTGGCCAATTACGAAAATCAGAATCATCACAATCGGACCAGCTATAATGTTATCGGGTTTCATTCCCACTGCAAGACTATTAAATACACCAGCCAAAATACCACCAGATAAACCTAAAGCAAACAAACGAACATAGGACAATATATCGCCAAGCAATCCTGTCACCATATTGTATGCGTCCCAAAAACCAAGTCCTATATTTAAAAATATATTTTTACCTGGACTATTGCACCCAAAGATTAAAATGGCTGAAAGACCTAAAAGAGCATAATAAATCCAACCATCCATAGGCAATATATGTGGCAACATTGCTGAGAATCCACTTGAAATAAGCAGAACAATCCAACCAATAGTAGACAACGCATATTTGAAGCCAAATTGAATCGTTTGATTAATTGCTTTCAGCACCATACCAAATAGAATTTGGATAACTCCCAATATCAAAGAAAGCTCAAACATATCATTGTTATCCAAGAATATAGCTTTTTTCATCTTTTGGATAAAGGGCCAATCAAGATGATAGATGTTTGCTCCAAAGAACGTTCCAGTAAGCAAACCACAGAAGAAAGTTGAAACTGCCAATATTTGAAGCAGTGACAAAATACCTTTCATTGATTCACTTATCTTTTTATCAAATATTCTCCACAGCGTTGCACCTGTAAACAAAAACAGACCATAGCCTGAATCCCCCAAGCAAAGCCCAAAGAAAATCATAAAGAACGGTGCCAAGTAGGGCGTCAAGTCAAGTTCATTGTAGCGCGGCAACATATAAAGCTTACATATTGGCTCAAACCATCCAAAAAACTTACGATTGCTTAATTCAATCGGTACATTATCATCGGGAGTAGGATCGGAAACGTCATAATAAACTTGAGATTCATTTAGAAAAGCTTCTGCTTCAAGAATATTTTTCGCAGGTATCCACCCCTCAAGAATCATTAACTTTTCGCCAGCTGCTTGTTCGGTACTAAGCACAACTTTTGAAAATTCAATCTCGCCTTGTAGTTTTCCCATTGCTGCTTTTATAGATGGAATATCATTTGCAGCAAATTGTTCCAATTTTTCTTGATTATCACTAATGGCTTGAGCAGTCTGATTGTAAAGCTCATTTAGCTTAGTCAAGGAATAAGAAGGTAGTTTTATTGGTTCAGCCTCGATATCTACATCTTGACTTGAATCAGTCACTGTGACAAAATAAACCTTAGAAGATATCGTATTAATCTTAATTGCATTATAAGCAGTTTCCCATTCAGTACGATAAGCACTTTCTGAACACATATAGAAACTAATGACGTGTCCTGCTTCTTTTAAACGCTCAATACCAGCAGGGTCAAAATCCCCCCATATCTGTAAAGCTACTTTATCTTTATTATAGCCTTGCAACAATTGAGAAAGCTTACCTTTGTCATTTTGCAACGCATCTATCTGTTCTAAAACACTCAAACCACGTTCAGCAACTCCATCGCCATTCGAAACAACAGTTGTTTTGCCTATTTTTTGATTTTCTAAAAGCTTTAGTACAGCGGCCAAACGTTTTAACAATCTTACATCATTTTGCAACTGAGTATCATCAAGCACACCTTGTTGTTTTTCAACAATATGCACTACTCCAAGCTGACGCAGACTATCTAAGAAATTTTGATAATCTTTATGGTAAGCAAGAAAAAGAAGTTTTTTCATTTTTGTAATCATCCTAATACCTCCTTCCTCTTTTGTTGTTGTGATTTCATTATTTTTTGGGATGCTTTCGAAAGATTTTCCTCATCTTCCATAAATCGTTTAATCTTTCTTAAGGCATCTTTATAACCAGGTATCTGGACTTTCTCAAAAAGGTTTACTTTCTGAGTTGTCTTTCTTCGTGCATGTTCAAGTAAGCTCAATTTGGCAAGTGTAAATTCACGCTCAATAGCCGTATTAGCAAGTTCTTTTAAAAGATTTAAACCATCGGCATACCATTTGGGAGCATTAAATAAGCTAAAAGGAGTTATTTCGAATTCAATATTTTCAAGCAAAGGAACTCGTACTCCCGCAATCTTTTTTATACCAAGATGAACATCTTTTACCTTTAACAATGAAGCATCAAACTCATTCCAAAGGGCGAACATGGCTTCATAAGCCTGAATCTGTGACTCAAGCCTAACCTCCAAATCAGAAGCATCATCCTTGCAGTGCTTTACTTCCATACGCAATGCACTTTCCTTATTTTTAATAATAGGCAATGTACGCTCGCGAATCTTAAGCTGCTTTTCTATCTGCTGAAGAGAGGTTTTGTTATATTGAAATTTTATAGCCATTTCCTTTTAAAATGAATTATTGTTTAGGCCAATACAAATCCACAAATTCTTTCTTAATATTTACTTCTTCTGGACGGAAATATTTAGCAAACAAGTTCCAAGCAGCATCAAGCATTTCTGTTGTATTCAAGTCAACATCAATAGCCAACAATTGATTCGAATAATCGTGAGCAAAGGCAAGAGTACGCTCATCGTAGTTTGTTAAATCAAAACCATTCTCCAACTTAGTTCTGGCATTAGAGGCATCTGCATATAAACGCACTGCTGCATTCATCACTTGCGGATGGTCTTTACGTGTTTTTTTACCGATAACCAACTGTTTTAAACGAGACAGAGAACGGAATGGGTCGACTATTACCTTACCAATATCACTATCACGACGAAGAAATAACTGTCCTTCGGTAATGTATCCCGTATTATCAGGAACTGCATTCGTAATATCTCCACTTGAAAGGGTAGTTACGGCAATAATTGTAATAGAACCACCACTTGGAAATTGTACAGCCTTCTCATATATTTTAGCTAAGTCTGAGTAAAGCGATCCAGGCATAGAATCTTTAGAAGGTATCTGATCCATACGATTTGATACAATAGCCAAAGCATCAGCATAAGAAGTCATATCAGTAAGAAGTACAAGAACTTTCTCATTATTATTGACCGCAAAATACTCTGCCGCCGTAAGAGCCATATCAGGTACAAGCAAACGCTCCACAGGAGGATGTTCTGTGGTATTTACAAAACTCACAATACGATCGAGCGCACCAGCATTCGAGAAAACATGTTTAAAATACAAGTAATCATCATTGGTCATTCCCATACCACCAAGAATAATTTTGTCGGTCTCTGCACGAAGTGCCACATTAGCCATTACTTGATTAAAGGGTTGGTCTGGGTCGGCAAAAAAAGGAATTTTTTGTCCCGATACAAGCGTGTTATTCAAATCAATACCTGCAATACCAGTAGCAATCAATTCGGAAGGTTGTTTTCGACGAACAGGATTTACCGAAGGACCACCAATTTCAACTTCTTGTCCCTCAACTTCAGGACCACCATCAATAGGGTTTCCGAACGCATTAAAAAATCGTCCGGCCAATTGTTCGCTCACCTTCAACGAAGGAGATTTACCTAAGAATATTACTTCTGCATTGGTAGGGATACCTTCAGTACCTTCAAAAATCTGCAAAGTCACATCCTCACCTGCAATTTTCACAACCTGAGCTAACTTACCATTCACGGTAGCAAGTTCATCATAACCTACTCCACTTGCTTTCAAAGAGCAAGTGGCTTTGGTTATCTGAGAAATTTTAGTGTATATTTTTTGAAAAGCTTTTGCTGCCATTTATTTCTTCAAATTAAGTTTTACATTTTATTTCAAAAGACTTCTTTCGGCAACCAAATCTTGTAGTTGTTGCTGGAACTCTTCATATTGCTCAGACTTAAATTCAGAGTAATTCATTTGTTTGCATAGATTAATCATCTTCTTGAAATAATCCATTACATCATTAAAATTATCAAACTCAAAATCTGTACGACAAATCTTAATAACCATATTCAATATTGCTTCTTGGCGTTCCAAAGATGTCACTGCATCTATTTTATCAAAGGCATCTTGTTGTAATATTACAAAATCTATAAATTCAGACTTCCAAAATGTTACGTGATATTCTACAGGTACACCATCATCACCAAGAATATTTATCTGTTCAGCAATTTCTTTACCACGTTGAAGCCGTGTTTTTATTTCATTAACTTTATCAATCCATTCCGAGTTTATATGTTCAGAAATATACTCTTGAAATTCTGGATATTCTAAGTACTTAGAATAAGACTCAATAGGATTTACTGCTGGATAACGTTTTCTATCAGCTCTTTCTTGCTCCAATGCGTAAAAACAACGAGCAACTTTCTTTGTGTTTTCTGTTACTGGTTCTTTCAAGTTACCACCTGCGGGAGAAACAGTCCCAATAAATGTAATAGACCCAGTATTACCGTTAGTTAGTTTAACATAGCCTGCACGTCCATAAAAATTTGAAATTATTGCTGAAAGATCCATTGGAAACGCATCAGGGCCAGGCAATTCTTCCATACGATTGGACATTTCACGAAGAGCTTGTGCCCATCGTGAAGTTGAATCGGCCATCAATAAAACTTTCAATCCCATCGAGCGATAATATTCGGCAATAGTCATCGCTGTATATACAGAAGCTTCACGCGCTGCAACAGGCATATTCGATGTATTAGCAATAATAATTGTACGTTGCATCAACTTATGTCCTGTATGTGGATCTATCAATTCGGGAAATTCAGTAAAGATTTCAACTACTTCATTGGCACGTTCACCACAAGCTGCAATAATTACAATATCAGCTTCAGCTTGTTTTGATATAGCATGTTGAAGCACTGTCTTACCTGTTCCAAAAGGACCTGGTATAAACCCTGTACCACCTTCAACTATCGGATTAGCTGTATCTATCACCCGTACACCTGTTTCAAGCAATTTGAAAGGTCGGGGCTTTTCAACATAATTGACCATCGCTTTTTTTACTGGCCATTTTTGAATCATATTTACTTGAATGTCATTACCATCTTCATCTGTCAAAATAGCAATCACATCTTCAATTCGATATTCACCCTCTGGAACGATTGATTTAATGGTGCAAATACCTTTTTGCGTAAACGGAGACATAATTTTCAAAGGTTGATAATTTTCTTCAACCTCACCAATCCAAGCAGATGCGCCAACCTTATCGCCTTCTTTCACCAAGGGTTTAAAATGCCATAAAGTTTCTTTATCCAATGGATAGGTATATTCTCCTCTTAGATCGGAAGAGCACACGTCTGAACTCCAGTCACGAGATTCCACCTC
>CAMTPA010000017.1 GCA_947074275.1 uncultured Bacteroides sp. | reverse complement strand
ATCTAAATCAAAATTTAACCTAAAAGCCTTTGTGGGTATTGGTGGCTTATGGACTCTCGGATTTCCCAAAGAAGAACCTCTTTCATATACCTATCCATATTCTAAAAACACCAAACTTTTGTTTGGTTTTCGTGCAGGTTTAACAGCAACCTATAAACTTTCCGATCGTATCCGCATTGGGACGGAGCTTTCACACACAATGGTACAAGACCAATTTAATGGGGTAGTTGACCACAAGTCACCATTAGACAATAGGACCAATTTAAGCATCGGAATCACTTGGAACATAAAAAGCAAAAAGAAACACAAGCTAAAAGCCCCCATAGTTTATGCAAACCGTCTCAAGTTTGCCCCCGAATTACCAATGGTTATTCCAGAGAAGGAAATAAACAAAAAACGTCAATTGAGCGGTCAAGCTTATTTAGATTTTCCCGTAAATGAAACGATTATATATCCAACGTATCGCAACAATCCACGAGAACTAAAAAAAATTGAACAATCCATAGATAAAGTTCGTTTTGATAATAGTGTAGTTATCACCGCTATAAATCTTCACGGGTATGCGTCACCTGAAAGTCCATACAGTAACAATGAGAGATTGGCTAAAGGAAGAACGGAGGCTCTTTTAAATTATTTAAAAAGCGAATATAGCTTGAATGAAACCAAATTCAGAACACAATATACTCCAGAAGATTGGAATAATCTACGCTTATTTATAGCCGACAGCGTAAACACACAAAAAATAAAAGCGCTGTCAACATATCGCAATGAGTTGTTAAGAGTTATTGACGAAGATTCCGACCCCGACAACAAAGAAGAAGAGCTGAAAAGAGTTGGCAATGGAATCCCATACCAATGGCTATATGACCACGTCTACCCAGCTTTACGACATACAGATTATACAATAGAGTATACATTAAAAGAGTATCCAGTAGAAGAAGCACGAAAATTGATATACACTCATCCCGAAGCTCTTAGTTTGGAAGAGATATATTATGTTGCAGCATCTTACCCTGAAAAAAGCGATGGATATTTCGATGCTTTAATAATTGCAGCGAAACAATATCCAAATGACGATACAGCCAATTTTAATGCTGCGTGTGCTTGTATCCAAAGAAAGAAGTTGAAAGATGCTAAAATATACATAGCTAAAACTGGTGATACAGAAGACACACAGTATTTGATTAATGTAATTAAAGCAATGGAAGGAAATGTTAACTGGCACTTCGAAAACAACAAATTAATTATAGATGATGACAATAGATAAACTACATATAAGAACCATATCAAGAATCCTGCTCACATTAATTTGTTCAGTTGCGCTAATATCTTGCAATAGCGATGACGGAACAAGTGAAAATCAGCGAACTTCTATAAAATTCAACAATCTTATTGATGGAAAGATTGATGCTGTACAGTCATGGAAAACAGCCATTTCATTGAGAATAAACGTCACTACCGATAGAGCAAGTGAAATTATAGCATACTCCTTTGGACTTGAGAATATAATTCTATTTGATCGAAAGACAATTTCTCAAAATGGAATCGTGACTCTTACAGTACCACAGGGCTATGGAAATAGGATTATGCTATTATATAGCAATGGAGTTAGAAGATTAACATCAACGATTACACTTACAGGTGCTCCGCAACAAGTAATAGATATCAACTTCCCTACCACTGAAGTTAATGCGCAAGCAGCAAGTAGAGCAGCCACGTCACCATCGCTATATGGTTACGACATCACTCCAAACATTGGATATACCGATGTAGATATAACAAAAATACTTGATTTATTAGAGAATGTTCAAGAAGGTATAAATGCCGAAAGCAAAAATCTGGAAGTTAATTACGAATTAATCTCGAATGGCCCATTCAATGTTTCATTTCTTTATGGTTATACGGGATGCTATGACTCCAGAGTATTGGGCTATTACTACCATTCACCAGGCACCTATGCAGATATGACATTTGTAGATTTAACAGAAACAGTTATGTACGACTACATTGACGGAAAAGCAAAATTACAATATCAACTTGACAACGATACTGATGTATGGTACGATGCCAATTTTGACTACAGGGATGGTTTTGCACCTCCTTATACAAGATTAGTAGACAGGTTGGGAGATGACGCTTACAATATAGATCTTGTTATTGGGGAATACGGTGAGAGAATTACAGCAATAAGAGGATTATCATATCTAATTGATGTGCCCGAAGGATACCGAATCGGTTTTTATTTAAAGCGTGCGGAAGAATATAATATAGAACAACGCTCTTCTATTATAGGGAAAGGAATACCTGCCAACGTACTTCCTTTAGATTTTGTTGAGACTAATTTTACCGCAAACGCCTTGAATGTAGATGGTAAATTAAGAAGTTTCTATTATCAAAATGATGGAGTTACTTTTATGGGGTTTGAAGATGCAGGCAGCAACGGTGATTTTGACTGCAATGATATTATTATTGGAGTAGGAGCGGATTTAGAAAAAGAGTTACCTACAGTATCTTATCCAGATGTAGATGCCATTATTCAATCGTACGATAATATGACGTGGACAATAGCTTTTGAGGATATTGGGCGCAATGCAGATTTCGATTTCAACGATGCAGTGATTCGTATAACCCCTGACTACGACAAACAAACAGTGGATGTATATGTCTGTGCTGCAGGCAGCGAAGAAGCTATTTATCTTTATTATGATGGCCCTGACGGAGACGTTCTTTTATGTGAAATACACGAAGCTCTGGGCGGTGGGACATATATCAATACAACCTCAAGCATTGTTATTGTTCCGCCTAAATACATAGGAACAGTTAGTTGGCCTATCGAATATACTATAAACCAAGATGCCGCAAGGTTTTATTGCCAAATCAAAAGAGGAAGTTGTGAAGAGTGTACAGATATCATATCGCTTAATAGCAATCCTGGCGAAATGCCACAAGCCATACTGGTTGCAGGCAATTGGAACTGGCCTAAAGAGGGTATTGACATATCAACCGTTTATAGTATTTTTCCCGATTGGAGTAAAGATGTAACTAAAATGGCTTTTTGGAATTGGTATTCATATCCTAAATCAGAAACATATGTAACTCAATAAATTATAACGGTATGAAAAAGACTATTTTATTTTGCGGAGCAATGATGACAGCAGCCTTATTTATGACTGCATGTAGTGAAGACGAAATTACAGTGAGTAGCCCTAACAACAAATGGGAAGAACTGATTGGAGTAACAGCTGACTCCAACCAAGACTGGATTACTGCTGTAAGCGTGAAATTGAATATTGAAGCTGAACCTGGTTCATTGGTAACAGCCTTCACTATCGGCGATGAGATACCCACTATCCTTGGTCAAAAAGAGATGAAAGGAAATGGAGTTATGAAATTGGATATACCACAAGGTATTGGCGACAGTTTTGGATTGATGTGTAGCAACGGTAGTTACACTGAATACAAACGCATCTACCTCACGGGCGAGAAAAGTTTCACAGAAGATGCGAAATTTGTAGATACCAAAGCGACCACACGTTCAGTTAGCGCAACAGAGACTATATCCCGTGCCACACCACACGATCCATCGCTTGATGGAAGCAGCTTTTATGGCACCACTGGATACTCCTCTTTTGGGGGATGGGCTTGGGAATCTTTAGCAACTGCATTGCCTGAGGGACAAAACGTCAAAAACAACAGTGATATTATTTATGATTATGAATTTGAGTCTAATGGGCCAATGTATATCTCATTCTTATATGGATATACAGGCAATTACGGCAGCCGAGTTTTAGGTTATTATTATCATTCAAAAGGAACCTACGATGACATTGTTTATGTAGATATTTCTGAAACATTAAAATACGACTACATTGACGGACTCGCTAAAGTACAATATCAATTGGATGGAAACACCAATATTTGGTATGATGCCAATTTTGATTATCGAGATGGAGATGGGTTATCCGTTAACAAAAGAACAACCACCCAAACGGCACGTCAAGGCGATAACGCTTACAATACATTACTTGTCCATAAAGAATACGAAAGTAGAATTTCTGCTATGCGCGGTTTAACTTTTAAAGTAGATGTCCCAGTAGGAAAAGAGTTTGGTTTTTATCTGAAGTTAATAGGAACAAGCTTCACCAACGAACAAAGACAAAATATGATAAACGAAGGAGTACCCGCAGATAGACTACCTGATGTAGAGACGAATTTCACACATATGGCATTCAACACAACAGGAAATGCAGGCCAGCATCGAAGCGGTATGCGTTCATACGACAACTTTACATTTATGGGGTTGGATGACGCAACAAAAGTGGGTGATATGGATTGTAATGATGTAACCTTTGGGCTTTTAAACGAGTATGGGCAGCCTTATTCAGACAAACCAATGAAAGTGCAATCGTGGACTATTGGCTATGAAGATATGGGTATGGAGCAAGATTTTGATTTCAATGACGTAGTGATTCAGGTTACTCCAAATACTTATTTGCACACAGCAGAGGTAAAATTATTAGCAAAAGGAGGTACTCTTAACACCGAACTGTATTATGGCAATCAACAATTATGCGTAGTACACGAAGCGATGAATGTCCCTCAGAAGTCTATGATTAATACCAGTGATGATAATGCCAGCATAGCACCAGTAGTTATAGCCAGTGATTTAAGTTGGCCTGATGGATATACTATGACAGACAATAGCAACCTGTTTAAAATAAAGGCAACAAGAGAAGATGGAACAATTGTCACAGTTTCAACAGATTCATATCTTCAAAATGATAGGGTACCACAGGCTGTTTGTATAGCTGGAGATTGGGCGTGGCCTAAAGAAAAAACGAATATATCCACCGCATATCCAATAATAGGACAATGGGGACAAAACGTAAAAGATCAAAGTTACTGGAACTGGTATACAAGTTTTATACAAGAACACATTGTAAATCCTTATTCTGAATAATGAGAATAGCTGTAGATTTTGATGGAACTATCGTAGAGCATCGCTATCCCCAAATAGGAGAAGAAATACCTTTTGCAATAGATGCGCTAAAGGCACTCCAAAAAGACGGACACAGTCTTATTTTATGGACTGTTCGTGAAGGCAGTTCATTAGATGAAGCCATTAGCTTTTGCAAAGAACGCGGTTTATTTTTCTGGGCTATCAACGAGAGTTATCCTGGTGAAAGACACGAAGAAAAAGGTTATAGCAGGAAAATAAAAGCCGATATGTTTATAGATGATATAAATATTGGAGGACTCTTAGATTGGGGACATATTTATAGATTGATATGTGAACAAAAGACATTAAAAGATTTTTTCACTCTCGAAACCAAGAAAAGAAAAAAGAGAAAATTTCTTTGGTTTAATCGATAATTAGCTTTACACACATTCAATATTCGCATTTTAACTCAGACGACTGAAAATAGAATTTACAGCTTACAAAAAAACCACAAATATTAAAAAAATCAAAAATGGGGTATATCAATTTAGATATACCCCATTTTTGATTTTAGAATTAGGTGGCAACACCTAAAAAGAAAAGCTTCTAAATACCTTATTATCAGTATTTAAAAGCTTTTTCTGTGCGGCTGAAGGGACTCGAACCCCCACGTCGCGAGACACCAGATCCTAAGTCTGGCGCGGCTACCAATTACGCCACAGCCGCAAACGCGAATGTTATTCTTTTGTTTAGCGGTGCAAAGATAGGCACATTTTCTATATCTGCAAACTTTTAGGAATAAAAAATCGCATCTACGCAAATATTTTATTGAACGGCCAAATATTGACGGGCTGTTTCGATGATTGTATCTATGCCATCGTGCATATCGTCTCTATCCATATCCACCTTTATATGAGGTTCTATCCCAAACTCGGTGTGCTGCATCTGATTATCGAAATGGGGACTTGCCGAGAAGCGGATGCCCCAACCATTGGGCAGCTCAGAGGTGAACGGCATGCCCGACCCTCCACCTGTTGTGTCGCCCATCGTAGTCACATTGGGCAAGATACGCATCTGGCTCACAAAATCGTTTGTTGCGCTATATGAGTGTCGATTGGTGAGCACCACCACGGGCTTTTGCCACCGCAAGTGATTGGAAGTCTCTAAATAGATGGGATAAGGTTCGGAAAAAGCATCGTGTGCCGCTCCTGTTTTATGGCGAATATAGCCCGTGAGCACTTTTTCGTTCGTGAAACGGGATGCAAGTTTGTCGGAGTACGAAAGATTGCCACCACCATTTTGGCGAACATCAATGATAAGCCCACTACAAACGGCAAGATAAGAGAGCACTTCGTTTATATTTCCATCGCCTATGGGATATGAAAAGCTACCATAATAGATATAGCCAATGTTATCATCGAGTATCTTATATTTTAAGCCTGCTGCTCTACGATAATCTGTACCCAAATATCGATTGCCTTCGATAATAGACTCAACAAAGTTGCGCGGGCTATCCGACCAGAAATCATACCGTGTTTGGTTGAAAGCTGATGAAAGGTTGACGTGCCCGTCTTTGAGCTGGTATAGCATACTGTCCATCACTTCAAACAGATTTTCCTTGCTCATATCATCGGTCAGCCGTTGGCGATATTTTACACGCATAGCTTCCCAGTCGATGTTCTTATAATCGAGATAGCAATACTTTTCGTCTATGATAGACCAAAGCTGATCGAAATTCCCATAAGGGTCGTTAGAATACACCTCTTCGCGAATGCAGGAAGTGAAAAAAGGAAGAATGAATAGTAAGTAGAGATAGTATTGTTTCTTTAACTTCATATTTTTTTAATAATGAGTAACACTCCACTAAAATCAACCTTGTGATTTTTTAGTATGCGCTAATCGATGGTGGAAGCACCGAGCCATTTTTAGTTCTAAGCTGATAAAGCTCTTTCACAAAGCCTATCATAAAGATATGAGAGTAGACGTGAGTCTGAAGTCCATTTACATCCGACTGCTGAAGGTCGGCCACATAAGCAATGCGCATCTTGGCGTAGCGTATCGGGAAATCGACCGATAGAAACTGCCTGAGCGATGGTTGGTTGTGGAAAGAGGTGAACTGCACCACCCCACTGCTATTGCCCAATGAAAATATCTCATAGTACGACTGTCCGTAGTGTGGCGAAAACATAGCTCCCACAAAGGGCAAGTTGGCTTGATAGCGCAGCGTCAGCGGATAGTTCTTGATGCGCGTGTGCCAAATAGCCATTGCCGAAGCATCGAGATTGACAAACGCTCGCGCCGAAGCTGGATTGTTGGTATTCCGCAGGTTGTAAATGAAACCTAAGTTTGTATCAATCAGCGCACCAGCCAATATTTTAAATTGAGGAGTAATACGAAACTGATAATGCAACCCATAATTCCAATTTATCATTCCAGTGAACTGATTGTTGTTTTGCACCCGGTTGTGCGTATAACTCACATCTACTTGTAGCAAATTCTGTACCGACACATTGCCGTCCAGCAATTTTGTCATACGCATCGTTTCACGAGATAGCCTAAACTCCACCCCTTTATACTCTTGAGGCGATAAATAGGTGTCGTACACATTGGTGAAACCTGCACCGTATAGCGTGGCTCGGGTGATGTAGCGATTGGCTTTCAAAGTGTCTGTTTGTGCAGTTGCTGGACTTTGAGAGCCAAACAAAAGCCACCCGATGAGGAGGATTATTATACAGGTTTGTTTTTTCATTCGCCTTCTTCTTTAAAGCCAATATTCATCTGACCTGTCATTTCGTCAATTATATCTTCGTCGCTTTTATCTCTGTCAGGGTCTACGTTTTCAAACTCTTCGTCGTGAGCCGATTCCGAATCAGATTCGGGTTGAGCAAATTTCACGGGTTCCAGTTCATTGATTGTCTCAATCGCATAAGTGGTGATTCGCTTGCCTTTTGCTTTGAAACCTTTTATTGCGATAAACTCCTCACCATCTATGACAAGCGGATCGCGGAAGCTGTCGTGACCACCAAATATCACCTCAAAGCGTGGATAACATTCATCGGTAAGCAATATGAGGCGATTGTTTTTATTTTCGCCCATATAGCTTTGTTTGCGAATGGAGCCTTCAAAACAGAAGCGTTTCAAGTAGGGGAAGTTTTGCTGGTCGGCATCAAATAAAGTGGCTGTCCACACCTTGTTGGGTTCAAACTTCTCGATGATGCTGATGTTGTTTTCATAATGATTGCTCACATCAAAATTGGTGGTATAAAACTCACCGTTGTTGAGCACCACCAAAATGGAGTCGTCACTCTGAAACTCACCCAAGAACTCACCTCGCCCATCGTAGTTGAGACGCAGCACATCCCGGTCGAACCACACTTTTCGTCCGCCAAGCGTAGAGCCTCCTCGTTGTTTCAACGTAATTTTATGCACAGGCAAGCGGGTGAGAATCACTCCTTGCGCTTGTCTGCCTTTGATTGTTATTTCACTAAAATCGCGATCGAACACAATGCGGCGTACACGCGGATTGGGTTTCAAAGTTATCTTGATAACCTCAGCTTCTCCGTTGGGATTTGCCGAAAAGTAAGTAATGCGTGAGTCGGCCGTGCCCATCGTAATGTCATATTCACGGTCGCGCACCACCCCAGTCACCGCAAAGCGTTTGATGTAGGTTGTCCCCTCTTTCCCATCGCGATAAGTCACGTTGTAAATGGTACGTTTGTCGTTTTTCTTAAATATATTGATGTACAAGATGTTTTTGCCTACAAACTTCTTGTCGGCTACCGGAGTTATCATATACTTTCCGTTTCGGAAGAAGATTATCACATCATCCAAATCGGAGCAGTTCGCCACAAACTCATCTTTTTTCAATGAAGTGCCGATAAACCCTTCGTCACGATTGATATACAGTTTTTCGTTGGCTTCTACCACCTTGGTCACCTCAATGGTATCGAAATTGCGTAGTTCGGTGCGGCGTGGAAAATTCTTGCCATACTTCTCTTTCAGCATTTTAAACCAGTCGGTAGTGTATGCCACGATGTGCTCCAAGTGGTTGTCTATCTCGGCAACCTCTCCTTTCGTTTTGGCAATAAACTCATCAGCCTTGTCGGAGTTGAATTTCAAGATGCGCCCCATCTTTATCTCCATCAGTCGAAGTATATCTTCTTTGGTCACCTCGCGGATAAATTGCGGATAATAGGGTGTCAAACGACTATCGATATGAGCACAAGCAGCATCCATATCTTTCGATTGTTCAAACTCTTTGTCTTTGTAGATACGTTCTTCGATAAATATTTTTTCGAGCGATGCAAAGTGAAGCGCTTCGAGCAATTCGCCTTTGCGTATCTCCAACTCCAACCGCAAAAGTGCCAATGTGTTTTCGGCCGATTTGCGAAGCACTTCACTCACGTTCAAGAAGTGAGGTTTATTATCGTCAATCACGCAGCAATTGGGCGATATGCTCACCTCGCAGTCGGTAAAAGCATACAGGGCATCAATGGTTTTATCCGATGACACACCGGGTGCCAAGTGAATCAATATCTCTACGTTGGCTGAAGTATTGTCGTCTACTTTGCGTATTTTTATCTTACCTTTATCTACCGCTTTTAGTATCGACTCAATCACCGACGAGGTGGTTTTTCCATAAGGAATTTCGGTAATGGCAAGGGTCTTGTTGTCTACCTTGCTTATTGTGGAACGAATCTTTACACTGCCGCCTCGTTCGCCGTCGTTGTATTTGGACACGTCGATAGATCCACCCGTTTGAAAATCGGGATAAATCTTAAACTCTTCGTTGTTGAGGTGGCTGATAGCAGCATCGCACAGTTCGTTGAAGTTGTGAGGCAATATTTTGGACGACAAACCCACCGCAATTCCCTCTACCCCTTGTGCCAAAAGCAAAGGAAACTTCACGGGCAGAGTGATAGGTTCTTTGTTTCTACCATCATAAGAGAGCTTCCACTCGGTGGTTTTAGGATTGAACACCACATCGAGCGCAAACTTAGACAGACGAGCCTCGATGTAACGGGAAGCCGCTGCACCATCGCCCGTCAATATGTTACCCCAGTTTCCCTGACAATCCACAAGCAGGTCTTTTTGGCCCAATTGTACCAACGCATCGCCAATGGAGGCATCGCCGTGTGGGTGAAACTGCATCGTGTGCCCTACAATGTTTGCCACTTTATTGTAACGCCCATCATCAAGGCGTTTCATAGAGTGGAGAATGCGTCGCTGAACAGGTTTCAATCCATCCATCACGTGTGGCACGGCTCGTTCCAATATCACGTACGAGGCATAGTCTAAAAACCAGCTTTGATACATACCAGTGAGCTGATGCTTCACGTTTTCATTGTGGGTGTCTGCCGGTTTGTAGTCGGAGTGTTCTTCAGGTATTTCGTTAATCTCGTCACTCATAGTGGTCTATATTCCTCTTGTTTTAACAACAAATTATCTTTTTTACACCATTTATTAGATGATGTGAAGGCAAAAATACAAATTATCTGCAAAAAAATCATTTACTTTGCGCATTATTTATGAAGTGCTAACAAGCTAATACACTTCTATGTATTAGGAAATAAGCAGGTTGATTCAATAAAAGTTTCACAAGTTTCTATCGTGTTGCAAACGAATGCTTTATGAACAGCAAACAATTGCTAAATGGAATGTTAACAGCCAACCGAATACACGTTAACAGTTGGCGGCATAAATATGAACGTTTGACACAACGTTTTTAAATTGCTGCAAAAACAGAGGTTTGCAGCAAAAAAATGTGTGAGTAAATATAAATTAGAAAAGTAAAACATAGTGTTGCAGAAGCGATGCGCCAAGAGCCACCACGCTTCCGAACACGTAAATCACATTATCGAAATGGCACAGGAAGATGTTTTTAAGAAGTTAGTATCACACTGTAAAGAGTATGGTTTCGTATTTCCATCGAGTGATATATACGATGGATTGGGAGCGGTATACGATTACGGACAAATGGGTGTTGAGCTGAAAAACAACATTAAAAAATATTGGTGGGACAGTATGGTGTTGCTCCACGAAAACATTGTAGGCATCGACTCTGCCATTTTTATGCACCCCACCATTTGGAAAGCTTCGGGCCACGTAGATGCTTTCAATGACCCATTGATTGACAACAAGGACTCTAAGAAACGCTATCGTGCCGATGTGCTTATTGAAGACCAACTGGCTAAGTACGACGACAAAATGAATAAAGAGGTAGCGAAAGCTGCCAAACGTTTTGGCGAATCGTTCGACGAAGCTCAATTCCGCAGCACCAACCCTCGTGTGCTCGAAAACCAAGCCAAACGCGACGCGCTTCACGCTCGTTTTGCAAAAGCGTTGAATGACAGCAACCTCGACGAACTTCGTCAAATCATCATCGATGAAGAGATTGTTTGCCCTATTTCGGGTACTAAAAACTGGACAGAGGTGCGTCAATTCAACTTGATGTTCAGCACCGATATGGGTTCTACCGCCGATGGCGCAATGAAAATATACCTCCGCCCCGAAACAGCGCAAGGCATTTTTGTGAACTACCTCAACGTGCAAAAGACAGGCCGTATGAAAGTGCCTTTCGGCATCGCTCAGATAGGTAAGGCTTTCCGCAACGAGATTGTGGCTCGCCAGTTCATCTTCCGTATGCGCGAGTTTGAACAAATGGAAATGCAATTTTTCGTGAAACCCGGCACCGAGCTTGAATGGTTTAAAAACTGGAAAGAGATGCGCTTGAAATGGCACAAAGCCCTCGGCTTTGGCGACGACCACTATCGCTACCACGATCACGATAAATTGGCTCACTATGCAAACGCTGCTACCGACATCGAATTTTTGATGCCGTTTGGTTTCAAAGAGGTAGAGGGAATCCATTCTCGCACCGATTTCGACTTGAGCCAACACGAAAAATATTCGGGCAAAAACATTAAATACTTCGACCCCGAAGTGAACGAATCGTATGTGCCTTACGTAATCGAAACCTCGATTGGTGTAGACCGTATGTTCCTTAGCATTGTGAGCGCATCATACTGCGAAGAGAAGCTGGAAAGCGGCGAAAGCCGTGTGGTGCTGAAGTTGCCAGCAGCATTGGCTCCTGTAAAACTTGCCGTGATGCCTTTGGTGAAAAAAGACGGACTACCCGAAAAAGCACGCGAAATCATCGACGGCTTGAAATTCCAATTCCACTGCCAATACGACGAGAAAGATAGTATCGGAAAACGCTACCGCCGCCAAGACGCTATCGGTACTCCTTACTGTGTGACAGTAGACCACCAAACATTGGAAGACAACTGTGTGACACTTCGCAATCGCGACACGATGCAACAAGAGCGTGTAGCAATAGCCGACTTGAGCAACATCATTGCCGAGCGAGTGAGCATCACATCTTTGTTGAAAACATTACAATAAACCAATCACGAATGAATAAGAAAATCTTTTTAGCACCGTTGCTGTTGCTGCTGCTGTTCCTTACCTCGTGCGAGGAAACGAAAGAGGTGAGCAAGTACGACAATTGGCAATCACGAAATGAAGCATACATCGACTCTTTGTACAATGTATTCACTACACAGCCCGACAGAGGCGGATTGGACAGCATCCATTTGCTTACAGCCCCTGCCGACTACATCTTCTTTAAGAAGCTTGAGGCAGTGACCGAGGTGCCCGACTACGTATTGAACCCCAACCAACGTCCTTTGGATCAAAGCACCACGGTAGACGTATATTATAAAGGTACAAACATCTTGAGAGAACGCTTCGACGGATTTTATGGCAATGCGCCCACCGTGTTCGACTCGCCTGCTACCTTTAGTGTTTACTTCGGTTCGGTCATCACTGGCTGGTGGGAGATATTGCAACGAATGACCGTGGGCGAACGTTGGGAGGTTTACATCCCTTGGAACTACGGTTATGGAACAAGTGGTAGCACTGGCATTTTAGGATACTCTACATTGATATTCGATATGCAGCTATTCCGTGTGAACAACATAGCACTCACTGCCGAAGAAGAAGAATAAGGTTTTCTGAATAAAAGAACATATAAAAGAGCGTCTGGCTTTCTGCAACAACAGAGCCAGACGCTCTTTTTTTGCATCTACACGCTGGCACAAAAGCAAAACACAAAGATGTAAACAAATGGACTACAAGAAGATAAGAAGATAACACATCGGCACGCACAAACCACAAAGCCAACAAACTGCCTGCACAAAGCTGTTTGCAAGTTTAAGTTAAATGCTTTAAATAAGTCAGAGATTATATTAAGAATCGATATTTGTAATATAAGAATGATTAACAGTTTTGCTCTGTAAGCCACGAACATTTTAAAAAAGAAGTTGTTGTTTTTATCGTAAGCCTCGCGGTACCAAGGCCTGCACTTTTTTATTTAACCTAAACATTATAACTGATTATGAAGAGATTAATTCCTATTTTATTAGCGGTCTTTGCATTCGCTGCTTGCGAAAAAGACCCTGACTTAAACAAGCTGGACAATGACTATTTGGTTTACACCAGTTATGACACAAGTGCCAACTTCTCAGAAGCAAGCACCTACTATTTGGCAGAAAACATTCTTGTAGTGAGCAGCAGCGATGAAACCAAATATCTGACAGGCACATCAGCTGAAGCGATTTTGGCAGCTATCAAAGCTAAGATGGAAGCAGCTGGATACACAGCAGCAGCAACCGAAGATGCAGCAGACCTTGGTGTACAAGTGAGCTACGTGCAAAGCACTTACTACTTCACCGACTATGGCTATCCAAGCTGGGGATGGGGTAATGGCGGTTACTGGCCTGGCTACTGGGGCAACTATTGGGGTGGTGGTTTTTACTATCCATACTCACTCACTTATAGCTTGACAACCAATTCATTTATTACCGAAATTGTGGACTTGATGGCAACCAAAGGCACAACAGCCAAACTACCTGTGTGGTGGACAGCTTATATGGTAGCACCTGCTTACTCAAGTTCTATCGATGCGACATTGGCAGTAAAAGGCGTGAACCAAGCTTTCGCCCAATCAACTTACATCAAAAAATGAATCAACTAACCCAGATTATTTAGAAAATTATGAAGACAATAAAATATATTTCTACCAGAGTATTGGCCGTGTTGGCTCTTGCTCTTGTCTTTGCCCTTCCGGCTAAGGCGCAAATGTCAGACAATGGCTACTTCAACGTTGACTGGAAATTTAATGTACCTCTTGGCAATGACTTTGCCGACAAAGCAAGCGGCTGGGGTATGAATTTTGAAGGTGGTTACTTTGTGACCGACAACATCGGTGTAGGCCTTTTCTTGAATTACAGCAGTATTCATAAATATGTGCCCAAGCAAGTGCTTCAACTTAGCAACACTCAAAGCTTGTGTACCGACCAACAACACACCATCTTCCAGTTGCCTTTTGGTGCTTCTGTTCGCTATCAATTCAATCGCGGCGGTGCTTTCCAACCCTATGTAGCAGTGAAGCTCGGTGCGTCTTACGCCAAATATTCAACCGACTACAATGTGTTTGAAACCAGAGATAAAACTTGGGGCTTCTACGCATCTCCCGAAGTGGGCTTGAACATATTCCCTTGGTCGTATGGTCCTGGTTTACACCTTGGAATATACTATAACTACGCTTCAAACAAATGCAAAGATGTGTTGATATACAACGAATCTGGTTTGAACAACTTCGGTTTCACACTCGGTGTGGCTTTCTAAACCTTATATAAATAAATGCAAAAGAGGGTTGGTTGTAAAGCCAATCCTCTTTTCTTTTTTGTGTGTAGTTATTATTGAATATAAATCTTTTTGGTAACGGTTTCGTTGGGGCTGTTTACATAAATCACATAGTTTCCACTGTTGAGATTGGACGTGTGGATAAGCGCATCGGAAGTTTCCAAAATCTTATTGCCCGAAAAGTTGTAGATGGAGGCAGTAGTAAACGTTCCTACTATTTTAATTTCGCCCGGCACCGATTGTATCTCTACGTTTGTGCTGAGGGATGCAGGGTGTATAGATGTAGATAGGTCGTTGTAGTTTATATTGTCCAGCCAGTTTGCAATCATCGTGTGGCAAGATGAGGTTTGGGAGGAGCGAATCCAAAGAGTTGGCTCAAGAAAGCGGCCATTCGATATGAGACGCTTTGCATCACTCTCTACTCCGCTGATGCCACTACTGGCACTCGACACAATAAGACCTATGTTTTTGCCCGACATTTGCTCGCCGTAATGAAACAAAAAAGTTTGCAATGGAGCAGCCATATTGTTCCACCAGAGCGGTGCAGCTACAATAACAACATCATAGTCCGAAAGATTGACCGTTACAGGGTCTATCTCAGGATAAGAGGAGGCTTCATCGGGATTGGCACGGATAGCGGCTATCAATGCACTGCCAATGGCATAATTGTTGGCAGCATAGTCAAGCCCTTTTTCTCTCGGTTCTATACGCAATACATCTGCTTGAATCTGTGTAGCCAAATCTTGCACAACAGTCCGCACATTGTTCGTAAAACTATAATACACTATCAACGTTTTTGCTTGCAAAGCAAAGGTCGAAAGTATCATCACTAAGGCTAAAATGTTTTTCTTCATATCGTGAAGTTATTTGTTGATGAATCATACTTTTCTTGCAAAGATAAGGCATAGCCATTACTTGTTTTTTGTCACAAAGTTCATATTGCTTTGTCAGAAAGCTCATCTGAAACAAGTATGCCTACTCCGCTTGGTGGGTAGCCCTATCTACCAAGCTGGCAAGACCTACCTACCGCGGTAGGTAGGCCTTGCTACCAAACGCTTCATTGCGCACTGATAATGAGGCATTTACAGATTAGCATTTTTATTGTTTACGTTTCACCAACAAACAAAGCCCGATGAAGGTGAACAGAGCATTGAACAAAAGTAGCTCGTAGCTAAATTGATAGCCACCAAACCAACGCTCAGAGTTGCGCTGCAAGATGAAGCAAAGGGCGGGCGACAAGATTGCCACCACGGGAATGTAGCGATCGCACACGTGCCACTTGGTGAATATGCCGAAGGCAAACAGCCCCAAGATGGGACCATAGGTGTAGCTTGCCAAGATGTAGACGGCATCTATCACGCTGGTATTGTTGAGCAGGTCGAACACGAAGATGGTGACTGCCATCACAAAGGCCATTCCCACGTGTACTTTGGTGCGTATCTTTTTGATTTCTGTTTCAGTTTTATCTTTGGCCTCGAGAATGTCGATGGTGAAAGAGGTGGTGAGCGAGGTGAGCGCAGAGCCAGCCGCCGAATAGGCCGAAGCTGTGAGCCCCACAACAAACAGTATGCCCACAATCATCGGGAAATAGTGGCCCGTGGCAATCATTGGGAACAACTCGTCGCTTTTAGACGGTGAGCCGATGCCTTGGCTTGCTGCGAAGCTGTAAAGCAATACGCCCAATATCAGGAACAGGGCAATGATGAAGAACTGCAGCACACCGCTGGTTATCATATTTTTCTGCGAATCTTTGAAGTTCTTGCAACTTAGATTGCGTTGCATCATATCTTGGTCGAGTCCCGTCATAGCGATAACGGTAAACACACCTGCCAAGAATTGTTTGAAAAAGAATCGTTTGTCATTGTAGTCGTCGAAGTAGAAGAGGCGCGACATATCGTTTTCGCCAATAGAGCGTATGCTTTGCAGCAGCCCCATATCGAGGCGAGAGGAGATGAAGTAGATGCACAGAATGACCGACACCAACAAGCAGGTGGTTTTGAGCGTATCAGTCCAGATGAGCGACTTGACACCGCCACGCACCGTGTAGAGCCACACGATGGCAACGGTGATGACTACATTGAGTATGAAAGGCAACTTGCAAGGCTCGAACACCAGCAGTTGAAGAATGAGGCACACCAAGAACAAACGCACCGAAGCCCCCAACATTTTGGAAATGAAGAAGAACCAAGCTCCCGTGCGATAAGAGGAGAATCCAAAGCGGTTGTTGAGGTACTCGTAAATGGACACTAAGTTCATCCGATAGAAAAGAGGCACTAAGATGAAAGCGATGATAAACTGCCCCGCCACAAAGCCCAGCACCATTTGCAAATAGGAGAAACCACTGGTAGCCACCATGCCGGGCACAGACACATAGGTGACACCCGATATGCTGGCACCAATCATAGCAAACGCCACCACATACCACGGCTGTTTACGATTGCCAGTAAAGAAACTGGCGTTGTCGGCCTTGCGTGCGGCAAAATAAGAGATAGTGAACAACAGTGCGAAGTATGCCAACATCGTGACAATAACGGCAAGTGGACTCATAGTAATGGATATATCAAGGGTTGTGTTTTCGGTTTATTTCTTTTTGCGGCCGAGGGCTTCGTATATAGCCTCTTGTATGTTGGGGCGAATGTCGAGTTGCATCAGTTTTCGATTGAGCATACTTGGATAAATCCGATTGCTCAAGAAAACATAAACCAGATTATTGGAAGGGTCGGCCCACACGCAAGTGCCGGTGAAACCCGTGTGCCCGAAAGCGGAATTGGGCGTAGAGGGCGAGCAAGGTCCTGTTTTCTGCGGATTCGGTTCGGGCTTGTCAAATCCCAATCCACGGCGGCTGACTTTCGACTTCTCGGTGGTGAACAAGCGGCACGTCTCCTCACTCAAGTAGCGTTTTCCTCGCCACACGCCCCCATCGAGCAGCATTTGGTAGATACTTGCCACCTCGGCGGCATTCGAAAACAGGCCAGCACTTCCAGTCACCCCCCCTTGAAAGGCAGCTGTTTCATCGTGTACATAGCCGCGCAGCACCTCCTTGCGCACAAAGCGATCGTGCGACGAAGGCACAATTTCTTCTTTCGCAAAACGCTGGAGCGGCAAGTAAGTGGTTCTTTCCAACCCCATCGGTTCATAAAAGTTCTGCTGCAAGTATTTATCCATCGGCACACCAGCAAGTTGCTCTGCCAACTGATAGAGCAGCACAAAGCCAACATCGCTGTATCTGTATTGCTTCGTCTTGAGTGGCACTTCGATAATATTCTTGCGGATGGTGTCGGCAAAGCTCTTGTGTACCCACAACCCTTCGCTCACTTGCAACGAACAATCGGTGGTTTGGGTGAGCGAAGTCATTCCCTCGAAAAACTTAAAGTCAGGGTTCGCCCAAAGCGTGTTGCCTACCTGCACCGTATATTTACTGTCACGTCTGTTCGAGTATAGTCGGCCCGCATACGAGTCTTTATCTATCAAGTTCTGATAAGAGGTGATACTGGCCGGAAGCCCCGACTGATGATACAACAGTTCTCGGATGGTGATATTCTCCTTGTTGCTACCCTTTAGCCAAGTGAGGTGTTGCGAGATTCTGTCTGATAGGTTGAAGCGTCCTCCATCATACAGTTTCATCAAAGCCAATAGCGTGGCACTCGTTTTGGTGAGCGAAGCCAAATCGTACAAATCGCTGTTTTGCACCGCTTGACTACCAGCACCTTGATGCGTGCCAAACGATTTCTGATAAATCAGCTCACCATCTTTCATCACCGCTATTTGGCAGCCGGGGTAGGCACCTTGCGCTATACCCTCTTTAGCTATTGCATCTACCCTATCCATCGAAACAGCAGATATTTCGGTCTTTCGGGGTGTCACATACGCAGAGGTTTCGGGAGTGATGGTCACACCATCGCCCGTGGTAAATAAGTTTCCAATACTTGCCGATAGTCTACCATCGGCAGTAGCTTTGCCAAAAAGTACATTTGCCACCTGTGTTTGCACGTTTACATTGGGCGAATGAGCCAGCACCACCGCCTGAGCCTGAGCAACCGCCTTTTCTATCTGTGCAAGAGCCTTGCCCTGAGCAAAGCAAATGTAAATGGTAGACAAGCGTGATGGAGAAGCCGCCAACTCATTGAAGAAGCTCTGAAAATCGGCAATGTTGTTTTCGCTGATAGCCACCACTATTTGAGAGTAGCCCGATAGCGATGCGATAAGTTGCTTTCTTTCGGCCAGTGGCAAAGCTTTGGTAAGTTTGAATGAACGAAATGGAGCATATTTTTCAATCGTTTGCTTGAATGGGTTCAATGAGGTTTTCCCTTCCACTTCGAGCAGAGCGATGGTGTTCTTTTCGCCCTCTTTCTCAACGGGTAATGGCAGTGTATGTTGCTTGTTGCTCAGCACCGTGATTGCCGCCAAGTTGAGCCGCTTCACCAACTCTTGCGCATAGGGCGTGTTAATTCTGTTTTCCAACCCCGATTGCTGGATGTGTGGTTTATTATACAGCCCCAAAGCATATTTGTAGGTCAGCACCTTGCGGCATTTGGCATCTACCTCCTCGCGCGAGAAATCGCCTTGATGCACCGCTCGCACCACCGCATCAATCTCCTCTTTGATATTACGCGGAGCCAGCACCATATCGTTTCCGGCTTTCAAGGCGAGCAGGCTCACATCTTTATTGCCGGCCACTCCTTTCATAGCCAGTGCATCGGTGAAAACCAACCCTTTGAAACCCAACTCATCGGCAAGCAAGTCGGTGACAATACTTCGTGAGAGTGAAGCGGGTAAACCTTTGATTTTTTCTAAAGCAGGCACGCACAAATGCCCCACCATCATACCACTTAACCCAGCACGGATAGCGGCATCAAAAGGGTATATCTCGATGCTATCTAAGCGTTGACGCGAAAATGGAAGCACGGGAAGCGCATAGTGAGAATCTTTGTCGGTGTCGCCATGTCCTGGGAAGTGTTTGGATACCGAAAGCACATTGCCACTTTCCAATCCTTTGCCGTAGGCTATCACTTTTTGAGCCACCATTTGTGGGTCTTCGCCAAACGAACGTGTGTTGATAACTGGGTTTTTGGGATTGATATTTACATCGGCCACAGGAGCAAAGTTCACCTGAACTCCCATCTGCTTACACTGGCGCGCCATCTCTTTGCCATATTCGTAGATTAGCGAATCGTTGGTGATGCAACCCAACACCATATTGCGTGGAAAGTTGGGTGTACCTTTGAGGCGCATAGCCAAACCCCACTCACCATCGAAGGTGATGAGAAGCGGAACCTTGGCCTGCCCTTGTGCTCGATTAGTGAGGGCTGCCTGTGTTTGCAACTGTCCGCCCGAGAAAAGAAGCCCACCTACATCGTAGGTGCTCACGGCCTCGTGCAGCAGGTTCAAGTTGTGCTTGGTGTCTAAAGGCGCAATCGTATAGATGAATAGCTGACCTATTTTCTCTCTCAAAGAAAGCTTGTCCATAATGGAATCGACCCATTGCTTACAAGCCTCTTGCTGCTGTATGCCACTTGCGATTTGTGGCGTAGATGGTGACTCGAGCAAGTAGTTGAGCGAGGGTGTTCGGTGTTGCCCTGCATAGTGTACAGAAACAAACTGCATCAGCAGAACAATGCTTACTATGACAAATTTTCTCATAAGGGGTAGTGATGTGGTGTTGAAAAAGATGCGAAGTATTTGTTTTATTTACCAAAAGTAAGCGTCAGTTCGCCAACAAACACACCATTTCTTCCTGTGTGTAGCAAGGGTACTTTTTCGTCTAACGCATTCAAATAGAAGGTGTGCTCGTCCATCCAAGTATGAGAGTGGCCACCCAGCACCACATCGATGTTGCTGGTGTTTCTGATAAATGTTTCATCGTCTTTAAGCCCTAAATGCGACAGACAAATCACCGCATTGCAGTCTTCCTCGTTTTTGAGTGTGGCTGCCAGCGTGTTGGCTGCCTTAGCTGGGTCTTCGTAAGTCACTCCTGCATAATTGTCGGCCTGCACCAAGCCTTCGAGCTGGGGTGAAACACCAATGACACCCAGTTTTAAATCACCACGTTCGATAATAACGTAGGGCTTCACGTATGGTTTCAACATAGTGTTACTCACATCGTAGTTGGAACATATTATAGGAAAATTTGCCATACTAAACAGACGAGCCAAATTATCCATCCCGAAGTCGAACTCGTGGTTGCCTATCAGAGCGGCATCGTAGCGCATCAAGTTCATCATCTCAATTTCCAGCTCGCCTTGAAACAGGTTGTAGTAGGGAGTGCCTTGCGAAAAGTCGCCGCAGTCGAACAATAGAACGTCGGGGTTTTCTTTGCGAAGCTTTTCGATGAGGGTGGCTCTTCTCACAAAGCCCCCCATCCCAGCGTGATCGTCATCGGCCGAAGGGTCGATAGGCTCGATGCGACTATGCACATCGCTTGTGTGCAAGAGGGTTACGGTTTGCTGAGCTTGCAGTGTGCCAAACATTGCTGCTACAAAGAGCAGTAATACAACTGATATATGGTTTGTTTTCATTACTTATGCTATTGAGTGTTATTTTACTGTGATTCGTCCTTCTATTTTAGAGGTGATTACTTTGCCTGCTGCCGTTTGTACCTCCACATAGTTCAAAAAAATCTGGCGAAGAGTGGCATTGGGCGGACAAATTCTTTTGCTTGCTTTCACCATTGGCGACAAACCATCGTTACCGTCTGCCACATAGTCGATGGTGGCAATGGTGTAAAGCCTATCCATTTCAACGGGCGCATTGTTTACGGTAGCACTAAGTAGTTTGCCACTCTTTGAAATTTCGAGCTTCGCACCACTTAGCCCGGCACCACCCTTTTGGGCCATAGCCTGAAATATCTCGTTCAGCACGTCGCCACTCACGGTGAGCACACAGAGCGAGTTTTCGAATGGGAGTATTTCAAATACATTTCCGATGGTAATATCGCCTTTGGTGAGGTCGTTGCGCAGCCCCCCTAAGTTCACCACGCCAATATTGGCTGGTTTTCCTATCACACCAGCTGCCGACTGGCGAAGAACGTCTGATACCAAGTTTGACAAAAGGCTTTCGCGCGCCACTCTTTTCATCGTCACATCGGCATAGCCTATTTTGCGATACATCATACTGTCTATAAGTGTTTTGTAAGGAGCCAACAGAGCTATTGCACTGCTATCGGGTTGCTCATCCAAAGTGGCATCTACAGGAATCATCCGTCCTGTCACGTGGGTCACTCGTGAAGTAGACTGACAAGAGGTTAGGGTAAAAATGGCGATTATCATCGCCCCAAAAAGCGTTTTCATCTGAATATGTGTCATATACGTAACTTTATATTGCCACAAATATACTAAAAATAGTTTGTAGTGTGCCAAATAATTAGTTACTTTGCACCGCTTTCGCACAATCGCTGTCAGGAGAGAGTTGCCTGATATGTTGTGTAGTAACGATAAACAATTTAATAATAGCAAAAAATGGATTTAATTAAAATTGCAGAAGAAGCATTTGCTACCGGCAAACAACATCCAAAATTCAAAGCGGGTGATACTGTAACAGTAGCATATCGTATTATCGAGGGTAACAAAGAGCGTGTACAGTTGTATCGTGGTGTTGTTATCAAAATCGCTGGTCACGGTGAGAAAAAACGCTTCACAGTGCGTAAGATGTCTGGTACTGTGGGTGTAGAAAGAATTTTCCCAATCGAATCGCCTGCTATCGACAGCATCGAGGTGAACAAAGTTGGTAAAGTTCGTCGCGCTAAGTTGTATTACTTGCGTGCGCTTACTGGTAAGAAAGCAAGAATCAAAGAAAAAAGAGTTAACACAGCGAAATAATCGCAAACTCTGTTTGGAGATAGAAAGAGAAGGTTCAGCAATGAGCCTTCTTTTTTTTGCCTTATCATCCCGACACAAAAGATTGTGCAAGAACAAATAGACAAGTAAGCATAACACACTTACTCTCAGCACATAAGGCCATAAGATTGAAACAAGGTCTATGTAGCTTGCTGGCAAGGCCTACCTACCGACCTGAGAAGGCCTTGCCAGCGCGGTAGATAGGCCTTGCCAGCAAAGGGCAAACGTGTAGTCACAAAAAAAGAGAGCAACAGGGAATGATGCTCTCTACATTTCGTATAAAATGGCTTTTTAGTTTTGCGAGAAAGTCACTACAAACTCGTCGCTTTTGCTGCCATTGATATAAAAGAATGATTCGGCAAACGTGAATCGGTATCTTTTGCCTTGTTCTGGGGTGAAGCGTGTGCCATTGGCATCTACTATCACTACATTGGCCATATAAGCACCGCTTGCGCTCGATGTTCCAACAGATGCTATCTTCAAGCCATATACCATTCCGGGGGTGATTGCACCACTTGCGGTGGCATCATAGCAACGGATGGTGAGTGCAGACAAGTCGGCATCGGCGGGGTTTGATGTGAAAGGAATAATAACAGAGGCATTTGCGTCCATCACGAAAGTAGATGATGCTGCCACGGTGATTTCGGGAGCCGTGTAACTATCTTTGCTGCAACTTGTGATTGTCGCAAGCAGCGAAAACAGAAGAACGGATACGTAAGATTTCATTTTCATAAGTGTAGTCTTTAGTTTTTATTTTTAATATGGGTATTTTTATAGAAGCAGGCTGAGTGCTCTGCTATTCAATTACAGTAACGAACTTTATATATAAAAGGAGAACAAGTCAAGCTCATTCTCCTCTCTATTTATTGCATTTATATCTTATAAGTCTTTTAGCTCCCAAGCCAAGGCACTTGCGCCCAACACGGCTGCGTCGGAGTCTTTCAACTCAGAAACCAAAAGTTTTGTTTTTCCTTTGAACACGGCAAGCACGTTTTCATCCATCGATTTGTGGATGGGGTTCATAATGTAATCGCCCGATTTGGCCAAACCACCAAACAGCACTATCGCTTCGGGGCTTGAGAATGCGATAAAATCGGCCAAAGCTTCACCCAATATATTGCCTGTAAACTCGAATATTTCTTGAGCCAATTTGTCGCCTTTAATAGCAGCGTCATACACATCTTTCGAGGTGATTTCTTCGGCTGGAATCTCTCTTAGCAAACTTTTGTCGGTGCGTCCTGTAAGCAGTTCGCGAGCCGTGCGCGCCACGCCCGTGGCCGAGCAATAGGTTTCTAAACAGCCGTGACGACCACAACCACACAAGCGACCTGTGCCACGACGCATAATAACGTGACCCAATTCACCAGCAAAACCATCGTGGCCATATACTACTTGGCCATTTATCACGATACCACTACCCACACCTGTGCCAAGTGTAATCATTATAAAGTCTTTCATTCCACGAGCTGCGCCATAGGTCATTTCGCCTACCGCTGCCGCATTAGCATCGTTTGTGAGTGCAGTGGGTATGCCAAGACGTTCTTCAAACATAGCTGCCAATGGAATGATTCCCTTCCAAGGCAAATTGGGGGCAAACTCAATAGTTCCGCTGTAATAATTGCCATTGGGCGCACCCACGCCAATGCCTTTTATTTTTTCTACTCCACCGTGCGCTATGATTAGTGGAAGCAAGTTTTTACAAACTTCATCTACATATTCTTCTACTGTGGGGTATGCTTGAGTTTTGATAGAGCCGTTTGCAATAATAGTTCCTCGTGCATCTACAATGCCGAAGACGGTGTTTGTTCCGCCTATGTCAATACCTACTACGTAGGGTTTTTCCATGTTTGAATTCATTTCTTGTTGTTTAAAAGGGTTAGTTTATAATAGTATTATAGCTTACAAATTACGCAAAGAAGAATGATACCATAAAATCTTTTTTTAAAAAAGTTTGCCCTCGGTGCAACTTTTGACACTATATCGTCGTCTAATTAGATAATTTATCAGAAAAATAAACCTAAAACAAGTGAATTGTGATACACTTAAAAGACATCAACAAGACCTATTATAATGGTGCGCCACTACACGTATTGAAAGGGATAGACCTCCACATCGGCAAAGGCGAGTTTGTATCTATTATGGGGTCTTCGGGTTCGGGAAAGTCTACCTTGCTCAACATTCTTGGCATCTTAGACAATTACGACTCGGGCGAATATTACTTGAACGGCACATTGATAAAGAACTTGAGCGAAACAAAAGCCGCCGAATATAGAAATAAGATGATTGGCTTTATATTTCAATCGTTCAACCTCATTTCGTTTAAAAACGCAATGGAAAACGTGGCACTCCCTCTGTTCTATCAAGGCGTGAACCGCAAAAAACGAAACGCATTGGCGTTGGAATACCTCGACAAACTGGGACTGAAAGAGTGGGCGCACCATATGCCCAATGAAATGAGTGGTGGACAAAAACAGCGTGTGGCCATAGCTCGCGCGCTTATCACCCGCCCCGACATCATCCTTGCCGATGAACCCACAGGGGCACTGGATAGCAAAACATCGGTAGAGGTGATGCAGATTCTCAAAGAACTTCACTCGCAGGGAATGACCATCGTGGTGGTGACCCACGAAAGCGGCGTGGCCAATCAAACCGACAAGATAGTTCACATCAAAGATGGTGTTATCGAGCGTATCGAAGAGAATCACAATCACGACGCTTCGCCGTTTGGCATCAATGGATTTATGAAATAACACCCTTTTCTTTTAAACACCATATTATTATGTTAGATATTTGGCAAGAGATATACAGCACCATCAAGCGCAACAAGCTTCGCACCAGCCTGACGGGTTTCGCCATAGCGTGGGGCATCTTTATGCTGATTGTGCTACTGGGTGCAGGTAATGGCATCATCCACGCTTTCGAGATGGAATCGAGCGACAGAGCATACAACTCCATCAAGATATTCCCCGGCAGAACCACCAAATCGTTTGACGGGCTGAAAGAAGGAAGACGAATCCAATTTGACAATCGGGATATAACCTCCACCCAACAGCACTTTCAAAACAATGTGATAACCATCGGCGCAACCGTCTATCAGGGTTCGCAAAATGTAAGCTTCGGGCAAGAGTACGTAAACATCGGCTTAGCCGGAATTTATCCCAACTACTTGGAGATGGAAGCCTCGAAAAGCTATGCCGGACGCTTCATCAACAAACTCGACTTGGAGCAACGACGCAAGGTTATAGTGCTACACAAACGTACTGCCGAAGTGCTTTTCGAGAAATCGAAGAAAGAACCTATTGGGGAGTTTGTCAATGTAAATGGAGTGATGTTTCAAGTAGTGGGGCTTTACAACGACGATGCCACCAGTGCCGACAACGACGGGCTGATACCTTTCTCGACCTTGCAAACCATTTATGGAAAAGGAGATAAACTGCACAATTTTGTGTTCTCTACCAAAAACTTAGAGAGCGAAGAGGTGAACGAAGCTTTTGAAGAAAACTTCCGCAAGATAATGGGCAGCAATCACCGCTTCGACCCCACCGACAAAAGTTCTATTTGGATCTGGAATCGCTTCACTCAATACTTGCAAAGTCAAGGTGCTATGAGCATTCTTCGCACAGCATTGTGGGTCATCGGTATCTTCACCTTGCTGAGTGGCATTGTAGGTGTGTCCAACATTATGCTAATCACGGTAAAAGAGCGAACACGTGAGTTTGGCATCCGCAAAGCCTTGGGCGCAAAACCACGCTCCATCCTTTGGCTCATCATTGTAGAGAGCGTTGTCATCACCACCTTCTTTGGCTATTTAGGAATGGTAGCAGGCATTGGAGTGACCGAGTGGATGAACGTGGAATTTGGCAATCAGACAATGGACAATGGGATGTGGTCTTCCACCGTGTTTCACGACCCTACGGTAGATTTGTCGATAGCCATTCAAGCTACACTCACTTTGGTTATAGCTGGCACGTTGGCAGGATATTTCCCTGCACGCAAAGCCGTTCGCATACGTCCCATCGAAGCACTTAGAGCCGATTAATATACGAATTATGAGATTTGACAGAGATATATTTGAAGAAATACTTATTACCATCACACGTAATAAGACCCGCAGCTTCCTCACAGCTTTTGGTGTATTTTGGGGCATCTTTATGCTCATCGCACTCATCGGGGGTGGACAAGGAATGCAGGCGATGATGCAATCACAGTTCGACGGATTTGCTACCAACTCGGGGTTCTTGTGGCCACAGCGCACAGGCGAGGCTTACAAAGGGTTTCGCAAAGGACGCTGGTGGAGTATGGACGTAGACGATGTGGAACGAATACGCAAAGGAGTGGAAGAACTGGAGGTGATAACTCCTACCCTTACTCGCTGGAACGCCAACGGAGTGTATCAAGACAAAAAAACCACGATGATAATCAAAGGGCTATATCCTGCCTACAACAAGATAGAAGAAGTTCGCTTACTGAAAGGACGCACGCTGAACGATGTAGACATTAAAGAAGGCCGCAGAGTATGCGTGGTGGGCAAGCGTGTATACGAAACGCTTTTTGACAAAGACGACGACCCGATAGGAAAATACGTCAAAGCCGACGGAGTGTACTATCAGGTAGTGGGAGTGGTAGAATCGAATGGGAACATCAACATTCAAGGAAACAACGATGAGAGCATTATCATCCCATTCACCACGATGCAACGCACCTACAACACGGGCAAAAACGTGGAGCTAATCTGCTTTACCGTGAAGCCCGGCGTGAAAGTGTCCGACATTCAGCCAAAGATTGAAGCCATCATCAAAGAGCCGCATTTCATCGCCCCCAACGACAAGCAGGCTTTGATGCTGCTCAACACCGAAGCGATGTTTTCGATGATGGACAACTTGTTCAACGGCATCAACATCTTGATATGGATGGTGGGGCTGGGCACGTTGTTGGCAGGAGCCATTGGAGTATCGAACATTATGATGGTGACGGTGAAAGAGCGAACCACCGAGATAGGCATCCGACGTGCCATAGGTGCTCGTCCACAAGATATTTTGCAGCAGATTCTTTCGGAAAGTATTGTGCTCACCACCGTGGCTGGTATGGCTGGCATCTCGTTTGGGGTGATGGTGCTGCAAGGAATGGAAGTGGCTATTTTTTCTGCTCAAGGAAAGATATTCCCGTTTCAGGTATCTTTTTGGATGGCGATAGGCACTTGCGCTCTGCTCGTGTTGCTGGGTATGCTCGCAGGATTGGCTCCGGCATATCGGGCTATGGCTATCAGACCCATTGAGGCGATACGCGATGAGTGACACACCGAGAGTAATGAGACGAAATAACAGATAGAATAATCAGAAATAAAATAAAAACGCAGATGAAAAAGTTTTTTAAAATCGCATTGTTGGTGATAATAGCCATCTTGTTGTTGGGAACCTTTGTATTCCTTTATCAAAAGTCGAAACCCGAAGTGGTAGTCTATGAAATTGTGTCGCCTTCGATAAACGACCTAACCAAAACAACGGTAGCCACCGGAAAGATTGAACCACGAGACGAAATCTTGATAAAACCACAGATTTCGGGCATCATCGATGAGGTGTATAAAGAGGCTGGACAAAAGGTGAGAAAGGGTGAAGTGATTGCCAAGGTGAAGGTAATACCCGAATTGGGACAGCTCAATGCAGCCGAAAGCCGTGTGCGCTTGGCACAAATAAACAACACACAAGCCGACACCGACTTCAACCGGGTGAACAAGCTTTATACCGACCAATTGGTGAGCCGTGAAGAGTACGAAAAGAGCGAAGTAACACTAAAACAAGCCCGCGAAGAGCTGCAAGCGGCACAAGATGCTTTGGAGATTGTGAAGGAAGGGATTACCAAAAACACAGCCTCTTTCTCCAGCACAATGATTCGCTCTACCATCGACGGACTTATTTTGGACGTGCCCGTCAAGGCTGGTAACTCGGTGATTATGAGCAACACCTTCAACGATGGTACTACCATCGCTACCGTGGCCAATATGAACGATTTGATTTTCCGTGGCAAGATAGACGAAACCGAAGTGGGACGCATTCACGAATCGATGCCTGTGAAACTGACTATCGGCGCGTTGCAAAACTTCACATTCGATGCGGTGTTGGAATACATCTCGCCAAAAGGAGTGGAGGAAAATGGCGCAAATCAGTTTGAGATTAAAGCGGCCGTGGTGGTGCCCGACAGTGTGGTGATTCGTTCAGGATATTCGGCCAATGCAGAAATTGTGCTCGAACGTGCCAACAAGGTGCTCACCGTGCCCGAAATGATGATTGAATTTAGCGGCGACTCTACATTTGTGTATGTGCTCACCGACTCGGTGCCCGAACAGAAGTTTGACCGTGTGCCTGTATCTATCGGTATGAGCGACGGCATAAACATCGAGGTGAAAGAAGGGGTGCAATCTGGCAGCAAGCTGAGAGGAGCCGAAAAGAAGGAATAAAGCTGACACGCTTGAACGTAAAACCAAATTATCCGATTGAAAGATGAAAAAATATAGCTTTCTATATATATGCCTTTTGGCGTTGCCTATGCAAGCGCAAGAGGGATGGACTTTGCGCCAGTGCATCGACTACGCTACCGAAAATAGCATCACGGTGAAGCAGGCCGAAAACAACGCCGAGCAGTCGGCAGTGGATGTGAGCACAGCCAAATGGAGCCGCTTGCCCAACCTCAACGGTTCGGCAGGGCAAGGATGGAGCTGGGGGCGCGCGGCCTCGCCGGTAGACAACACATATAGCGATGTGAACACCGCAAGCACTTCGCTCCGACTGGGGGCAAGTGTGCCACTCTTCACGGGATTGCAGATTCCCTATCAGTACGATTATGCCAAACTCACTTTTCAGGCGGCCGTAGAAGACTTGAACAAAGCGAAACAGGATATTTCCATCAACGTGGCCTCCTCTTTCTTGCAGGTATTGTTCAACTGGGAACTGTTTAAAGTGGCCGAAACTCAAGTGGGACTTAGCCAATCGCAATACAGCCGCTTGCAGAGCTTGCTCAACGTGGGCAAAGCTGCTCCTGCCGAGGTAGCAGAGGCCAAAGCACGCTTGGCGCAAGACGAGATGAACGCCGTGCAAGCCAACAACAACTACCAGCTCTCTCTGCTTGACCTCAGCCAGCTGCTCGAACTCCCTACTCCGCAAGGCTTCACGCTCGACACATCGGAAGCATTGCCCGAATTTGCGCCACTCACTCCGCCCGACGACATCTATACCGAAGCCCTTGCCTGCAAACCCGAAATCAGAGCCGCGCAGCTTCGCTTGGAAAGTAGCCAGAAAAGCATCCGCATAGCGCAGAGTGCCTACTACCCACAGCTATCTTTCAGTGCCGACCTCTCTACCAGCTACTACACCGTAGGCGGTCAGTCGGCAGATGCCTTTGGCAAACAACTGAAAAACAACCTGAACAAATATGCAGGATTCAATCTGAGTGTTCCCATATTCAATCGGTTCACCACACGCAACCGTGTGCGCTCGGCCCGATTGCAGCAGCAGAATTACGCCTTGCAACTGGACAACACCAAGAAGACACTCTACAAAGAGATACAGCAAGCGTGGTATAACGCCGTAGCCGCCGAAAGTAAATACAACAGCAGCACGGTGGCCGTAGAAGCCAATCGCATCGCATTTCAGTTGATAGGCGAGAAGTTTGACAACGGGAAAGCAACGCTTTTGCAATACGATGAAGCAAAACAAAACTTAGCCAAAGCCGAGTCGGACCAATTGCAAGCCAAATACGACTATCTGTTTCGCATCAAAGTGCTCGACTTCTACAAAGGCGTTCCGATAGAATAAGATATAATTTTCGTGTGTGTTTTTTTAGTTGACGCGCGTCGCATCCCTCTATTTATGAGGTGTGCGGCACGCGTTTTTTTGTAGAGCAACATCACCTCTTCCACAAACTCCACACAGTTCACTGCTCATCACCAATATAGAAATGTAGCTATCACAACATCCAGATGTTTTGCACCACAACACCCGGATGTTTTATACCACAACACCCGGGTGTTTTCTATCACAACATCCGGGTGTTGTGGTAGGTAGATGTAGCATTGCAAGAGAGCTAATATAGAGTTTACCCCTTGTTTTACCGCCTCTTTACACAAAAAGTATCTAAAACCCTGCGATGCTCTGTGTCGAAAGTCGTATATTTGTCGACAGTAACGTTTGGTTAGTAACGATAAAAGATTTATATCATTGAAAACTGGTAAATATATTGGATTGAATCTGCTGAGTATGTTCATCGTAGCCGGGCTATTAGTGTGGGGCATACTCAAGGGGCTGGACATTTATACGCGCCACGGGCAGGCCATTGTAGTGCCCGATGTGAAAGGGCTAAGTGCCACGCAAGCTACCGAGCTTTTGCGCCGACACAACTTAGAGACAATGGTGTCGGATTCGAACTACATCAAAGAGAAAACTCCGGGCAGCGTGCTGGAACTAACACCAGCAGCGGGCGACAAGGTGAAAGAGGGCAGAACCATCTACCTCACCATCAACACTTACAGCACCCCTTTGTTTACAGTGCCCGACGTGGCAGACAACAGTTCGGTGCGCCAGGCACAAGGACGTATGCTTGCGGCTGGATTCAAACTGACCGAGAATGAACTGATTCCGGGCGAGAAAGACTGGGTATATGGAGTGGTATATAATGGCAAAGAGCTGGAACACGGGCAAA
Source organism: uncultured Bacteroides sp. (assembly GCA_947074275.1). Classification (GTDB taxonomy): domain Bacteria; phylum Bacteroidota; class Bacteroidia; order Bacteroidales; family Bacteroidaceae; genus Bacteroides. The sequence goes on along the minus strand of CAMTPA010000017.1, from coordinate 17,538 downwards.
AAGTGCCGGCTGGAGCTACCCTCACGCTCATTGTGGGCGATGGACACGCACACCCGTCTATGCAAAACGACTCGATAGATGCGCTTGAGATAGATGTGCAACAACACTCCGTGCCAGCTACCACTACCTCGCACACCAAGCAAGAAGAACATTCTTGGTTCTAAAAAAAACAGAGAAAGACCTATGACAGACGATATTCGAGATGATGAACTGGATGACGAGTTATTAGACGACTTAGAACCCGTGGGAGAAAAGGCCGAAGAGCAGCTATACGAACACTTTAGAGTGGTGGTGGACAAAGGGCAAAACCTCGTGCGAGTGGACAAGTACTTGTTTGAACGCATCGTCAACGCATCGCGCAATCGCATACAAACTGCTGCCGACGATGGATTTGTGATGGCAAACGGCAAGCCTGTGAAAAGCAGCTACAAGGTGAAGCCCTACGATGTGATTACGGTGATGATGGACAGGCCACGCTACGAAAACGAAATCATTCCCGAAGATATTCCGCTCGACATAGTGTATGAGGATGAAACCCTGATGGTGGTGAACAAGCCTGCCGGAATGGTGGTGCATCCGGGCCACGGCAACTACCACGGCACATTGGTGAACGCACTGGCGTGGCATTTGAAGGAAACCCCCAACTACGATGCCAACGACCCACGACTGGGCTTGGTGCATCGCATCGACAAAGATACGTCGGGGCTATTGGTGATAGCCAAAACACCCGATGCAAAGACGCATTTAGGCAATCAGTTTTTTCATAAAACCACCAAACGGAAATACCGCGCATTAGTGTGGGGAAACGTGGAGAACGACGAAGGAACCATCGTAGGAAGCATAGCCCGAAACCCCAAAGACCGTATGCAAATGGCGGTGACTACCGACCCCGAAATGGGCAAGCACGCCGTCACCCACTATCGGGTGTTAGAGCGTATAGGCTACGTCAGCTTGGTGGAGTGTGTGCTCGAAACAGGGCGCACTCACCAGATACGTGTTCATATGAAGCACATCGGGCACGTGCTGTTCAACGATGCGCGCTATGGCGGAAACGAGGTGCTCAGAGGAACTCGCTTCAACAAGTACAAGCAGTTTGTCGACAATTGTTTCGACACCTGCCCCCGACAAGCCTTGCACGCTATGACATTAGGCTTTGTGCATCCTGTCACAGGCGAGGAGATGAACTTTCACGCCGATATGCCCGCCGATATGACACAAGTGATAGACAAATGGAAAACCTACATTAGTAATCGAGATATAGAGTAATGAAACGTACGATAGCTATCATAGCAGGAGGAGACACCTCCGAATTTCACGTCTCTTTGCGTAGCGCGCAAGGAGTCTATTCGTTTATAGACAAAGAGCAATACAACCTTTATATTGTAGAGATGGAAGGGCTGCGCTGGGAGGTAAACTTGCCCGAAGGCGAAAAAGCACCCATCGACCGAAACGATTTCAGCTTCACACACAAGGGTGAGAAAACCCAATTCGATTTCGCCTACATCACCATTCACGGCACTCCGGGCGAAGATGGTCGTTTGCAGGGCTATTTCGATTTGCTGCGCATCCCCTACTCGTGTTGTGGCGTGCTTGCAGCTGCCCTCACCTACGACAAGTTTGCTTGCAACCAATACCTGAAAGGCTTTGGCGTGCGCATTGCAGAAGCCTTGTTGCTACGTAGCGGACAATCTATATCCGACGAGCAAGTAATAGAGAAAATAGGGCTGCCTTGTTTCATCAAACCCAGCTTGGGAGGTTCGAGCTTTGGGGTGACCAAAGTGAAGAGCGCAGAACAAATACAGCCCGCAATTGTTAAAGCTTTTGACGAGGCCGAAGAAGTGGTAATTGAAGCGTTTATGGAGGGCACAGAGGTGACTTGCGGCTGCTATAAAACCAAAAAGAAGTCTACCGTGTTTCCAATAACCGAGGTGGTGACCGAGAACGAGTTCTTCGATTACGATGCCAAATACAACGGACAGGTAGATGAAATAACCCCCGCACGCATATCCGACGACCTCACACGCCGCATACAGGCACTCACCTCGGCAATCTACGATATATTGGGCTGCCAAGGCATTGTACGCATCGATTACATCATCACTCAGGGCGATAAAATCAACCTGCTTGAAGTAAACACAACTCCGGGAATGACCACCACAAGCTTCATTCCGCAGCAAATAGCCGCAGCCGGACTTGATATGAAAGAAGTAATGGCCGATATTATTGAAAATAAATTTCACTAAATCAGAAAAGAAACGCTATGGATACAAAAGAATTTGATGAGATACGTTGTTATCACGACGAAGAGCTTCCACAAGTATTTGAAGAGCTAATATCCGACCCCGCTTTCAAAGAGATGGCAGAGTCGGTGTTGCCCGAAATACCTTTCGAGAAGCTATCCGAAATTATAAGAGAATGCAAGAATAAAAACGATTTTCAAAAAGCAATATGCTATGTGGTAATTGGCAAGATTATCGACAACTACACCGATGGTGTGACACTCGACTGCTCGGCATTGGAGCGTCCCGATGAAGCCTACACATTCTTATCCAACCACCGCGACATAACGCTCGACTCAAGCTTTCTCTCAGTAAAACTAATCGACCTGAATATGGGTACGGTAGAGATAGCCATTGGCGACAATCTGCTGATTTATCCTTGGATAAAACGCTTCGTGCGCACCAATAAATCGTTTATCGTGCAGCGCGGACTGACAATGCGCCAGATATTGGAGTCGTCAGCTCGTATGTCGCGCTATATGCACCACGTCATCGCCGACAAGAAAGAATCTATCTGGATTGCCCAGCGCGAAGGAAGAGCCAAGAACTCGGACGACCGCACCCAAGACAGCGTGCTCAAAATGATGGCTATGGGTGGCGAAGGCGACGTGATAGATCGCTTGAAGGCTCTAAAGATAGCTCCACTTACCTTCTCGTACGAATATGACCCTTGCGACTACCTCAAAGCCAAAGAGTTTCAGCAAAAGCGCGACAACCCCGAGCACAAAAAGTCGCCAGCAGACGATATGCTGAATATGCGCACAGGAATTGTAGGGCAAAAAGGAAGAGTACATCTGCAAATGGCACCTTGCATCAACCCTCAACTCGACTTGATAGATAGAACACTCCCGAAAATAGAGATATTTGCGGCTGTATCTGCACTGATAGATAAGTGTATTCATCAAAACTACCGCTTCTATCCGTGCAACTACGTGGCCTACGACCTTCTGAATGGCACCAATAAATTTGCTTCGCACTATTCAGAAGAAGAGAAAGCAAAATTTGAAGCTTACGTGGCTCAACAAATAGAAAGAGTGGATTTGGAAAACAAAGACATCCCATTCTTATATGAATCCATCCTCACGATGTATGCCAACCCATTGAAAAATTACCTAATAGCAATGCAATGAGAAGCTACCTTGCCTGCCTGTTTTTAGTGCTGACCGCTTGGATGGTGTCGGCTTGCGATGACGACGACGTGAAAACGCCATCCATTCAGTTGGAGTTTCTCACAGTCACGTCCAATCACTCGGGCACATTAGTGTCGGCCACCACCGATAGAAAAGAAGTGCTTCAGATAGCGGAAGACAAAACCCAAACTCTGATTAAAGCAGATAGCACGGCACGCATCGCCGCCAACATCGAACTGCTACCGGGCAACAAAGCAATCGTATACGCAATGGCATCCACCATCTCGCCCATTCCACTGCCACCCACTAACTCCGTGTTTGAGGAAGGCATAAAAACCGACCCCGCAACGCTACTTAGCATTTGGAAGGGATATGACTACTTGAATATGCTACTCACCGTGAAGACCTACCAAGCAAGTCACTACTTTCACTTGGTAGAGCAAGAGGTTTATACAGACGCAACGGGTGTGCTGACTGTAAAAATTCTGCTATACCACGATGCAGGAGCTGATAGAAACGACGCTTACAACACCAAGCGAGCATACACGTCTATCCCAATAGCTCAATATTATAGCGACGTGAATAAAGAATTGGCCATCTACTTTCAGTATCACGATGAAGCAAACCAGCTTCAGCAGTGTGGCCCTTTCTATTTTCAGCAAGATACAACTGATTAATATTAACCTATGAATTATTTACTTACCATTATGTTCTCAATACTTGCTTCTCTTTTCGCTTGTCAGCAAAAGGGAGATTATCAATCGATGGGTGTTGATGAATTTGAAAAACTCATCAACAAGGGTGAAATACAATTGGTAGACGTGCGCACGCCAAGCGAATATGCCGAAGGGCACATCCCACAAAGCGCCAACATCAACGTGAATGGCAGCTCGTTTGCCGTCATCGCAAATAAAACTTTGTCGAAGCAAGAACCTGTGGCAGTGTATTGCCGCAGCGGTCAGCGCAGCAAAAAAGCAGCAGCCATCTTATCCAAAGAGGGCTTCACGGTGTATGAACTGGATAAAGGCTTCAACGCTTGGCAGCAAGCAGGCAAAGAGGTGGAGAAATAAAGTAGAGGGGTAGATAAGTAGTGAGTGTAGCTACTATCTCAATCACCTCCGCACAAAACATTTCGTCTTTTTCATTTGCTTTTCTCTCTTTTTTATCCTTACTTTGTTAGTGTTGAACTTTAAAGCTAATACGTATGGGAAAGAACAAAAAGAAAGCTGCGCATAGTGCAAAAGAACAAAAACAAGCTGAAAGAGTGATACGAGCCGTTTTCATCTCCTTGGTGGTGCTTGCCATTGTGATGATTGTAGGTTTCTCTTTTTATTAGCCAAAAGGCTGAAGCTAAAAGTTGCAAGGATGTATCTGTTTATAAGACAAATACATCCTTGCTGCTTTTATACCCACCGAGCAAATGTAACCTCAATGTAACGTCAATGACACAGATGTGTATATCGGTGTAACTAATTTTGCAAACAAATTAAAACGGTATAACAAAATGAATAAATGGACAACGCTTGTTGCATTGTTGTTGCTAACAGTAAATCTAAAGAGCCAAGTATGCGAATCGGTGGTGGATGGCAAAAAACTGGAAACGGAAAAGATGGAAACCAAAGACTATATGCCAGCCATACACGGCACAATCCGAGCAAAATACGAATATCAAACTGCTACCAACGAAAGCCGCTTTCAGGTGCGTAACGCACGTTTTAGCCTTACGGGGAATGTGCTTCCCATAGTGGCCTACAAAGCTGAAATCGATCTTTCAGACCAAGGGGTGATTCGGATGCTCGACGCTTATACTCGCATATTTCCAGTGAAGCACGTCGACTTTACCATTGGGCAGATGCGGGTGCCGTTTACGATAGATGCACACCGTTCGCCGCATTTGTTGTTTTTTGCAAACCGCTCTTTCATAGCCAAGCAAGTGGGCGATGTGCGCGATGTGGGAGCTACATTGGCCTATTCGCGAAAGGACTACCAGCTGCCGTTCGTGCTCGAAGCGGGATTGTTTAACGGAGCGGGGCTTACCAACCAAAAGGAGTGGCACAAATCGCTCAACTACTCGGTGAAGGGGCAGCTTTGGTTTGCCGATGGGTTCAACTTGACTTTGAGCAACCAAATGATAAAGCCCGAAGCTGTGCGCATACAGATGTACGATATAGGAATGTATTACAACAATAAGAAAATACACGTAGAGGCAGAATACCTGTTTAAGACGTATAGCGGAGAGGCTTTCAACAATGTACACGCACTCAACACCTTTGCCTGCTACTACATACCGTTAAAGAAATTCTTTCATCAAATGTCGGTGGGGCTGCGCTACGATATGATGACCGACCACAGCGATGGCAAAAACATAGACGAGGACACCTACATACTCCCCATTACCGACTACGGCCGTCACCGCATCACGGGTGGTGTCACCTTCAGTTTCTCTAAGAAGTTTGTGGCCGACATACGATTGAACTACGAAAAGTATTTCTACAACAAGGGTGGTGTGCCCAAGGCTTCGGAACAAGACAAAATTGTGGTTGAGTTTATGACACGCTTCTGAGGCTTGCTAATTGTAGGCCCAGATATAGCCATTGAGGTAGGTGGCAAACAACAACCAAACGATGTAGGGCACAAACAAGATGGAAGCCCACCGACTGAAACGGAATGCTAAGAAGGCATACAGAATAGCCAACAAATCGAGTACAACAATGTCTACCAATCCCCACAACGGGTTTTCAAAGTGAAAGAAGAGTATGCTCCACATAAAGTTGGCTATCAGCTGCCACGAAAAAACCTTGTAGCACACCGTGCGGTTTTTGTTTTTACCATTCACTATCAAGGTGATAGATACTCCCATCATTATGTACAAGATCGTCCACACAATAGGGAATGCAATACTGGGCGGTGTCAACGGAGATTTGTCTAAAGTGGGATACCAGTTGAGCAATGCATCTTCTTGAAACAGGCTGCCCACATAGCCCATCAGCAAGCAAAGCACCACAAATACAAGCAGGCTGATTGATGTTTTTTTATCTATTTTCATACAATACGAATCATTCTACTTATAATAACTAACTACGGTGCAACTTGTTCATCTACACGAAATTGCTACCTTTGCCTTATGGCACAAGAAATAGAACGTAAGTTTCTCGTCGAAGGCGAGTTTAAATCGATGGCTCACGCACATAGCCACATTGTGCAAGGCTATATATGCAGTGAGCGTGGCCGAACGGTGCGCATCCGCATCCGCAACGACAAAGGATATATCACCATCAAAGGGGCATCTACCCCCGATGGGCTGAGCCGCTACGAGTGGGAGCAGGAGATACCCCTTGCCGACGCACAAGAGTTGATGAAGCTATGCGAGGGAGGTGTGATAGACAAAATACGCTACTTGGTGCGCAGCGGCCGCCACGTGTTCGAGGTAGATGAGTTTGCTGGAGATAACCGAGGACTTGTTATGGCCGAAGTAGAGCTTGAGTCGACCGACGACAGTTTCGAGAAACCCAGTTTCATAGGCAAAGAGGTGACGGGAGACCGACGCTATTACAACTCGCAACTGATGAAAAAACCATTTTCTACCTGGTAGCATCACACAATTTATCCTTATTTTTGTTTATATAGTAAAAAGACGAACAATGTATGGATGAAATATTCGATTATCTGCCACGCGAATTGGTTAGCTTTGTGTTGGTCACTATCTTCGCTTTGCTCATCGGGCTGTCGCAAAGGCGCATCACTCTGAAGCGCGAAGGAGAGACGACACACTTTGGCACCGACCGCACTTTTACCTTTATCGGTATATTGGGCTATCTGCTCTATATACTCGACAAGGAGGATATGCGCCTGTTTATGGGTGGCGGATTGGTGTTAGGCATCTTGCTGGCGATAAACTACTATGTGAAGCAAACCCAGTTTCACATCTTCGGCATCACCACCATTGTCATTGCGCTCATCACCTATTGCTTGGCTCCCATTGTCGACACTCAACCCTCGTGGTTTTACGTGTTGGTGGTAGTAGTGGTGCTCACCCTCACCGAGCTAAAACACACCTTCACCGAGCTGGTGCAGCGAATGAAAAACGACGAGATGATAACCCTTGCCAAGTTTCTTGCTATCAGCGGCATCATCCTTCCCATACTTCCTCACACCAATATCATTCCCGGCATCAATCTCACTCCCTACTCCATTTGGCTTGCCACGGTGGTGGTTTCGGGCATTTCATACCTTTCTTATTTGCTCAAGCGATACGTGTTTCGCGAATCGGGCGTATTGGTTTCGGGCATCATTGGCGGAATGTATAGCAGCACGGCCACTATCTCGGTGTTGGCACGCAAAAGCAAGAAAGCAGGCAATGGACACGCAGCCGAATACACCGCCGCTATGCTGATAGCAGTCTGTATGATGTTTGTCCGCTTTTTGGTGTTGGTGTTCATCTTTAGCCGACGCATCTTCCACGATATTTACCCCTACCTACTTGTTATGGCTATCGTGTCGGGGGGTGTGGCTTGGTTCATCTATGGCAAAGCCAAAAAACGTGGTGAGGTGACCATTGTGAATGAAGAGGACGACAGCAGCAACCCACTCGAATTTAAGGTGGCATTGATATTTGCTTTGCTTTTTGTGGTGTTCACCATCATCACCCATTTCGTAGTGCTCTATTTGGGCACAGGCGGTCTGAAAGCCCTTTCGTTTGTGGCAGGATGCAGCGACATCACCCCATTCATACTCAATCTATTGCAAAACCCCGGAAGTGTGGCGGCTACGGTCATCACGGCGTGTTGTATGCAAGCCATCATCAGCAACGTGGCAGTCAACCTGTGTTACGCTCTTTTCTTTTCGGGCAAAGGCAGTTCGCTTCGCCCGTGGATATTGGGCGGTTTCGGAAGCATCATCGGGGCAAACGCCATTTTGCTGTTGCTATTTTATCTGCTCTAAACACCCTGTTTACTCTCTCTACACAGCCCATTTGGTAGATAGGCCTTCTCCGTTCGGTAGGTAGGCCTTTCCAGCTTGGTAGGTAGGCCTTGCCAGGTCGGTAGATAGGGCTTGCCACCAAAACAGCTTTCTATACCTTTTTTCACTGCACGCCTCTTCTATGTTAACATTAACTAAATCAGCGTACTATCTGCAATTATCTATACCAACCGAACGTCTAACGGGATAAATCATAAAAGTTCAGATAAAAAAAAGGTATTGGAATTATGAAAAACAGATTGTTACTTTTATCACTCTTCGCTTTTTTCGCATTGGGAGTATTGGGACAAAACACCACATACACCGTGAAGGGAATGCTTGTAGACTCACTGACCCAAGAGGCCGAACCCTACGCTACCATAAAAATAGCGACAAAAAACAACCCCGACAAAGCGGTGAAAATGGCCGTGACCGATATGAATGGAGGCTTCAACGAAAGCTTCGCCACCGCTTCGGGCGAATATACTATTCACATCACTTCGATAGGTAAATCGCCCGTGGTACGCCATTTTAGTTTGGCCACAGAAAAGGTGGTAGACTTAGGCACACTGTATAGCGCAGAGGCCACCAACGAACTGGGCGCAGTGGAGATTGTAGCGCAAAAACCGTTGGTGAAGGTAGACCTCGACAAGATAGAATACAACATACAAGACGACCCCGACTCGCAAACCAACTCGCTGCTTGAGATGCTGAAAAAGGTGCCGATGGTGACCGTAGATGGCGAAGACAACATCAAGGTGAACGGTAGTAGCAGCTTCAAAGTACACGTGAATGGAAGGCCCAACAACATGATGAGCGATAACCCAACGGAGGTGCTGAAAAGTATTCCAGCCAACTCCATCAAGCACATTGAGGTGATTACCAACCCCGGAGCTAAATATGATGCAGAAGGTATTGGTGGCATTCTCAACATCGTCACCATTGGCGGCGGATTCGAGGGCTACACCGCTACATTTAGTGCCAACGGAGGCAACAACGGTGGAGGCGGAAGCGTGTATGCCACCATCAAGAAAAACAAACTCACATTTACGGTGAACTACAGCTTGAACAGCGTAAAACAACCCAAATCTTTTATAAACAACCTGCGCGAAAACATCGATGAAAACGGAAATGTGGAGAAAGAGATAGGAATGCAAGGCTATCTGAAAAACAAGAATACCTTTCAGTGGGGCAACGTAGAGGCGAGTTATGAAATTGACACATTGCGGCTCATCACACTTTCGGCTGGTGTGTTTGGCGGAAACAACAACTCCAACGGAGAGAACCAATTTTGGATGGCTGATGTGCCATTGACCGAAAGTAGCTACGATTATCGTTATGGCTCGGAGAGCAGAAACAAAAACGGATGGTATTCGATAAGAGGAAACCTTGATTATCAACGTGTCTCGTCGCGCAACAAAGAGCGGATGTTCACCCTTTCGTACAACGTGAATGCACGCCCCAGCAACACCGATGGATATACCAACTACAATTATACACCGCAGGAGTTATCGCCACAATGGGAAGAGCTGTTGCAACTGAACAACCTGCAATTGGACGGAAAACAAAAGACCATAGAGCAAACAGTGCAGGCAGACTACACTACCCCAATAGGCAAAAACAACACCATAGAGGGAGGGGCGAAATACATCTTACGAAACAACACCAGCGAAGACTGGAGATACGAACAAACTGCTACGGGAGCATACAACCTCGACTTAGACCGAAGCAGCCACTACAAGCACCTCAACGATATATTGGCAGCCTACTTGGGCTATTCGGTCAAGGTGAACCAGTTTTCGGGAAAAGCAGGTGTGCGCTACGAGCACACAATGCAACACGTGAAGTTTTTGGTAGGAAAGGGCGAGGACTTCAAAGTAAATTTCAACGACGTGGTGCCATCCGCCACCGTTGGCTACAAGCTCAACGATATGTCAAACTTGCGCTTAGGCTACAATATGCGAATATGGCGACCGGGAATATGGTATCTAAACCCTTATGTGAACGATGCTAACCCTACAAGCATATCGAAAGGAAATCCCGACTTGGAAAGTGAAAAAAGCCACGCTGTGACCTTGAGTTATAGCAACTTCACACAAAAGTTTAATATGAATTTTTCACTTCGCTATTCGTTCAACAACAACGGCATTCAGCAAGTGTCGCGCTTGGTGAAGACAGGCGAAATAGTGCCCGAACTAAACAACGAAGTGGCAGGTCACGAGTTTTTGTTTTCTACCTACGAAAACATTGGCAAAAGCAAGGTGGCTGGATTGGATGGATATGTGAATTGGAACGCTTCGCCCAAAACACGTATATACGTCAACTTCAATCTCAACTATTCGGAATTGAGAAGCCCCGCCCAGAATCTGAAAAACAGCGGTTGGTCAATCTTTGCATACGGTGGTATTCAGCAGACACTTCCGTATGACATACGAGCCACTCTCAATGTGATGGGAGCTACTCCTACCATCAATCTGCAAGGCAAAGGAAGCAGCTTTTACAATTATCAAATCAGTATCAACAAATCGTTCTTGAAAGAGAAGCGATTGACGGCAAGCATCTTCGCTTCCAACTTCATCAATAAGTATATGCACTACAAACAAACTGTTGATGGCGAGGGATTCAGAAACACCCTTGACAATAAATATTCGAGAATGCGTTATGGAGCAAGTATCAGTTATCGCATTGGCGAACTGAAAGCAAGTGTGAAGAAAGCATCGCGCACCATACACAACGACGACGTGAAAAGCGAAGGCAGTGAAGGTGGTGGCAGCAGCAACTAAACCATCCACCACCATATAGCTAACGAACAGCCGTGAATGTGACACTCTGCACATCGCGGCTGTTTTTGCCTATCTGCGCTTGATACACACCCGTGCGTGCCACGTAGTTGAGTGCCTCGTCATAACACTTCAGATTCTCCAATGAGATGGTAAATGTGACAACATCGCTCGCACCGGGGTCGAGGCGTATCTTCTGCCAACCTTGCAACCGCTTGCCATAGGTGGGATTGCTACCATCGGTGTTTTGAATGTAAAACTGCACAACCTCCGTGCCTGGATAAGTACCCATATTGGTGACCATCATCGAAACACAAAGTTCATCAGTAGGGCTCATCGTGGTAGCATTGATTTGCATATTGCTATACGAAAAGTGGGTGTAGGAGAGTCCATAACCAAAAGGATAAAGAGGGGTTTCGGAAAGTGCACTCGGAAAGCTCATCGTCAACTTTCCGTTGGGCACGTATCTGCCAAACAATACACTACCAATGGCATAAGCGGCTTCGCTACCACCAAACCATACATTGAGTATGGCAGGCACATTGGCAGCTTCCCAGTCGAGAGCCATAGGACGAGTGGTGAAAAGCACCAACACCACAGGCTTGCCAGTCGCCACAAGAGCTTTCAGTAAATCTTGCTGCACGGCAGGAAGCCCCAAGCTTGTCACTGTTTGGCCACCCATCGCAGCAGGTTCGCCAAGTGCCGCCACAATGTAGTCGGCTTTGGTTGCTATTTGAAGAGCCTCATCGAGCATTCCATCATCCACCTCGCCCTCAAAGCTGCACCCTTGCGCATAGAGCAGTTTTATATCTGTGCCGTGAGTGGCCAATGGGATATACCACGGCTCATTCACTTGGTCGAGCATCATATTGTTCATCTGCTCACTGAGCACCTCCAGCCCCTCCATCAGCGAAGCGGTGTTGCTGGGCGTTGCAGCCGAACACCACCCACCCAACATCTCGGCTTGTGTGTTCCCCATCGGGCCAATCACCGCCACGGTAGCTTGTGGTGGTAGGGGCAGCAAAGGATTGGTGTATTTCACCTCGTCCTGCGGATTGGTGGGTACATCGTTCTTCAAAAGCACAAAGCTCTCTGCTGCTATGCGTTGAGCACTCTTCTGATTGCCCGAAGTATTTATATCGCGCTGTGGACGATTCTTGTTGCAGTATTTGAAAGGGTCGGCAAACAATCCCAACTCATATTTAGCTGCCAACACCCTTCGGCAAGCACTATCTATCTGCTGCACCGACAAAGCTCCACTTTCTATCGCTTGCCTTACAGAGGCAATGAAGTCGGTCTTGTTTATCGCCGCATCTGCACCTGCATTCATCATCTCACGAGCATCCGCTTCCCCACTCCACACCATCAAGCCTTGAAAGCCCCATCTATTGCGAAAAATATCGGTCAGCAGCCATTTATCGGGCGAAACAGACATTGCACTACTCACACCCGCTTGCACAGCAGCAAGAAAAGGAGGTAGATAATCATTGAAAAGTGTTTGTTGGCTCAAACTATCTGTATCTACATTGCTTTGAGCTAAGTATTTGGCACAGGCCATCACTTGATTGACACTACTCAGCGGATTTTGCTTACCCTGCAAACCCCACACCATACGTTGCGCAATCATTCCAGCCAAATAAGGATTCTCGCCCAAGCCATTGCCCACGTTGCTCTGATAAGGCGTGGGTAGCACGTTGAGCATCGGAGCAAACAACCAGTTCACCCCGTCGGCACTTGCCTCGGCAGCAAACACTTGCATCGCTTGCTCTATGGAGTTCAAATCCCACGTACAAGAGAGAGCAAGCGGAATGGGAAACACCGTTTGATAGCCATGAGTAGCATCCACACCAAACAGCAACGGAATACCCAATCGGCTTTGGCGCACAGCCATTTGCTGCATCGCCCGTATCTCGTCGAGCTGCGTCATTCCACACAAACCACCTACCCCACCAGCCTGCACAGCAGCTGGCAGCGCACTGTCGGTAGCAGACATCAAGTTGAGTTGCCCTATTTTTTCATCCAGCGTCATTTGCTGCATCAATCCATTTATCAATTTGTCGGCATCGGTTGCAGAGGATTGGGCGCAAAGCACCTCCCCCATCATCAGCAATGCCAGCAATCCCCATTTCAGTTGCTTTATTTGTATCATTGTATCTTGCAATAATGATGTGTTAAAACTCTATTGAAATAACAACTTAGAAGTTAGAAAAGATTGATAGATACAAGAAAAATGCCTCCCTTTTAAAAGAAGGCATACTGCATAGTTTATGATTGGTTTGAGAAGGGAGTAAAAGGAGGGCAGAAAATCAAAATAGAAAATAATGTAAGCATCCGATAATCTACCCGTTTTACAGTTGACAATAGTTGCTTATATTTGTGGCATATCTAATAAATGGAATTGCTAACGAGGTAGTCTTTAAACAGGCAGAATTCAATTTGCAAATGCAACTGAATTCTGCCGGTTTTAAGATTACGAAGATGTGTTTTTCGCGTCTGTGATAAATTGATGATTAAAACTAAATGTATAACTATAAAACAGAGATTACTATTATGAAAAGATTAAGTTATGTAGTAGGCTTGGCATTGTGCTTGCTGGTATCGGCCTGCTGCACAAGCTCACAAAAGCAAACTTCGGACAAAGGAACACAATGGACGTGGCAAGAGGGAACAATTGTAATAGATGAACCTCAACGTGCGCCGGGGCAAGAAAGCGTGATTGGACTGACTGCACCCAAATTAGAGGCCGTTCGGGTGGGGTTTGTAGGCTTGGGTATGCGAGGCCCAGGTGCGGTGAAACGCTTCACCCACATCCCCGGTGTGGAGGTAGTGGCATTGTGCGACTACAACCAAGAAGCAGCCGAAAAATGCCAAAAATACTTGAAAGAGGCTTCGATGCCCAAAGCTGAGGTATATAGTGGCGAAAAAGGCTACGAAGAGCTTTGTATGCGGAATGACATCGACCTTGTATATATCGCTACCGATTGGTTTCACCATTTTCCTGTGGCAGAATTGGCTATGAAAACAGGCAAGCACGTGGCCATTGAGGTACCTTCGGCTATGGACTTGAAGGAGTGCTGGGCACTTGTAGATTTGAGCGAAAAAACACGCAAGCATTGTTTTATCTTAGAAAATTGCTGTTACGACTGGTACGAGATGAACACGCTCAATATGGCTCAACAAGGTGTGTTTGGCGATGTGATTCGTGCGCAGGGAGCCTACATTCACAACTTAGAGCCTTACTGGGATCATTACTGGAAGAAAGATGAGAACGACAAATTGGGCTGGCGTTTAGACTACAATATGAAGCACCGTGGCGATGTGTATGCCACACACGGTTTGGGTCCCGTAGCTCAGTGTCTCGACATTCACCGCGGCGACCGCATGAAAACTTTGGTGGCTATGGATACCAAGTCGGTAGTAGGAAAGCAGCTGGTAGAAGAGCGTACGGGCGAGGTATGCGAAAACTTTCGCAACGGCGACCACACCACCACACTTATCCGCACCGAAAACGGAAAGGTTATCGAGATTCAACACAACGTGATGACACCACAACCCTACAATCGTTTGTTTCAGCTCACCGGAACAAAAGGCTTTGCCAACAAATATCCCACACAGGGCTATGCGCTGGATGCGGCTCAGATGAATGCTGCCGGAGTGAAGCCGGTGTTGGACAACTTAGATTCACACCGCTTTTTGGCGAAAGAAGATATGGATGCTTTGGTTGAGAAATATCGTCATCCTATCCTGATTAAATATGGCGAAATGGCGAAGAAAGTAGGTGGACACGGCGGTATGGACTTTATTATGGACGCGCGCTTGGTATATTGTTTGCAAAACGGGTTGCCACTCGATATGGATGTGTACGACTTGGCCGAGTGGTGCTGCTTGGCAGAACTTGGCGAACTGTCGATGGACAACAATTGTGCGGCTGTTGCTTTCCCCGATTTCACACGTGGCGATTGGAACAAGGTGCAAGGCTATCAACACGCTTATGCTTCGCCCGAAGATGAAGCCGAAGCAATGGCCAAAGCTGAAGCATTTACCGCTAAACTGAAAGAAAGAGGTGCTAAAGAGTGGGCGCAACAATAAGGTTGCATCTACAATATAGGAAGAGGGTGAGAGAGCGAAGCTTTTTCACCCTTTTGGCATCGTCTGTTTTCCTACCTCTTCGAGCATCGCATCTTCGTCTTCATCGGTTATCATCCCCGAAACCGACATTTGCTTGATGAGCATACGTTCTTTGCTTAGCAGCATGCGTTTTGCTTTTCGGTTTACTGCCGCCTTGAATGCTATGGGATAGTTGGTTTCGAGTATCAAAAACTGTCGGTTGGCAGCTTCTATGTTGCTGTTTATCTCTTGACAAATATCATCTATGCTTTTCAGTTCATCTTCTTTTAGGTCGGGCGATTGTTTCAAATCGGCAGCGGTGCGGAGCGAGTCGCGCTGCACCAATATAAAGCCCCGCAGAAAATCGTAATACTCTTCTATTTTTTCACGGTAAAAGCTCACAAAGAAATGGCTGAGGTTCATCAGTTTGGTTTGCCGTGCGCTTTTTGCGCCAAATGAGCTAAAGAAAGGCTGCATGGCGGTAAAAGCTTGTTTACCATCGTTATCATCCAGCTCTTCCACCAAGTCGGATATTTCATTGAGCGCAAAGGGGCCTATCACACCCTCTTGATATAGATAAGAGCAGTAGGCCAGTTGTTGTTGCATCAATCTTCGGCGAATGGTAGAAACAACCGACTCCAGCGGTAAATCTTCGTGTCGCACGGGGTTGTCGCCGGGTTGTGGCAGATAGGTGCTTAGTTTTTCCCAATCCACATCGTCCATAAAGTCGCTGGTTTTCATCTCGGCGAGAGCCTCTTGCGCTTTCTGGCTATAAATCATCTTCACATTGTAGTCCAGCAGTTCTTTCGACGATGATTTGGGAACAAGCTTCATCTTCTTCAAAAACCATCCCATTGTGGTGGCGTTTATCAGCAGCGTGAGGGTGACAATGCCACCAGTGAGAAAAAGTATCTGATGTCGGATGTCGCTTGGAATGGAAGGAGTGTAAAACGCTACCAGAGCCAGCGTAAGCCCCACGGCTCCACGCAGTCCGCTCCAACTAAGCACAATGGCCTCGCGCACCTTCAAACCATAGTTTATTTTTCGCATCACAGGGAAGAAAAGGAAAACCATCAGCAGACGAATGACGTTGACCCCTACATAAACCATAAAAAGTATGCCTAAGTCGCGCCAATAGAGGTCGCACTTCAAAGCGATGAGCAGCCCCACCACAATAAAAATCAGCGTATTGGCAATGTAGCCCATCAGCTCCCAAAAATTGCGGATAAAAACATTCACCTTGGGGCGAAGCTGGGTAGTGCCTCGATAGGCTATGTAAAGTCCGAAAGTGACCAACGCTATCACGCCCGAAACTTGAAACACGCTATTTGCTACGTAAAAAAG
The DNA here is from genome assembly GCA_947074275.1 of uncultured Bacteroides sp. Lineage (GTDB taxonomy): Bacteria > Bacteroidota > Bacteroidia > Bacteroidales > Bacteroidaceae > Bacteroides. The sequence continues at coordinate 939 of CAMTPA010000017.1, read as the reverse complement.
AATGTAAGCAGCCACAATCATCACCGTGCTTTGCAGCACCGCATCGCCACTGGTTCGCTTGGCAAGCCACATACTGAGCGCACCCGTGATACCACCAGCAGCCACCGCACCAAAGATGATGACAATGAAATTGACCACCGGACTAAAAGGCAGGCCTGCTTTGGTGAAGTGGCCAAAGAATAGCATAAAAAACAAGATGCCCGTTCCATCGTTCAGCATCGATTCCGAATCGACAAGGGTGGAGAATTTTTTGCTTGTTTTCAGCTCTTCGAGCAATGCCACCACCGCCACGGGGTCGGTGGCAGAGATAAGTGCGCCAAACATAAATGCGGCCGTCCACGTCCACTGAGCATAATGGGGATATATGAGGCTGATAAGCATCACCAACGCACCTGTGAGCAGCAAAGCCACCACCAGCCCGGGTATGGCAAGTATGTTGGCATTGGCAAAAGTCTTTTTAAAAGTATGTATGTTGAGGTTGAGTGCCGCCTCAAATATCAAGATGGGTAAAAAGAAGTAGAGAATGATTTCGGGATCCATATTGCTCACCGAGTCGAGCGCAATATCCATATAGTGGGGCACGTGTATCACATCGAAACGGAAGCACACACCAAAAATAACTCCGAGAATGAAAAGTGCTACGGTGTAGGGGATGGCAGTGCGCTTGAGTATCAGTTTCAACACCACGCCCACCAAAAGGCTGAGCACCACAAACACCATCAAAGAAATCACGCTACTATTCATAAAGCAGAAATATTGTAATTATTAAAAATGGCAACAACCGCTAAAAGTAACGCTTCACAACGTGAAAAGGTTGAGCATCAATTTGCCAACCGATCACTCTTGGGTTTCTCGTAAAAATATCCTTGTCCGTAATCCACCATCTGCGAACGTTCATCTTCCAGAAAAAACAGGTCGACCATACAATAGGCAAAGAAA